>JAPKDI010000033.1 GCA_026421105.1 Alphaproteobacteria bacterium
CGGTGACATTGTCGAGACCCGCGCGTTTCCAAGTTTCTTCGGTGGTCTCGACGATAATCGTCGCGTTGCCATTGGCATAGGTGCCTTTGTCGTACTGATAACAATGCGAGCGCCAAAGTCCGTGATCGTTGCGTTTGAAGAAGAAGTTGAACGCGTCGAAGCGCTTGTTGGCCCCTAACCAAATGAACTTGTTGGGTCGCATTTCGATCTGCGGCTGAAAGTCATCCTCATACTTGGTGCGGATAGCGCTGTTGACACCGTCACCGGCAACAATCAAGTCATGCTGGCCAAGATCCTCTTCGTTCTGGATATGCGAATCGAAATGGAGCTCGACGCCAAGGCGGCGCGCCCGCTGCGCAAGAATTTGAAGGAGCTTGAGGCGGGCAAGGCCGGCGAAGCCGTGTCCCGTCGAACGCAGCACCTCACCTTTGAAATGGATGTCGATGTCGTCCCAATGGGTGAACTGCTGCGTGATCTCGCTCAGTGTTTCATCGTCGGCGTCGCCGAAGCCCGCCATCGTCGCGTCAGAGAACACGACGCCGAAGCCCCAGGTGACGTCGGCGGAGTTTTGTTCGTAGACAGCAATTTCTACGTCAGGGCGCGCCTTCTTCATCAATATAGCGAAGTAGAGCGACGCGGGGCCGCCGCCAATGCAGGCAATCTTCATATAGCAGCGCCACCATGGTTTCTCAGCGTTTGCTGGGCGATGATAAGTTTCTGTATCTCGCTGGTGCCTTCATAGATGCGCAACGAACGAATCTCGCGGTAGAGGACCTCAACCGGGTGACCGGTGACGACACCGAGCCCACCGTGAAGTTGCACGGCGCTATCGATGACCTGTTGTGCGATCTCGGTTGCGTGGAGTTTTGCCATTGCCGCTTCGCGTGAGATCCGTGCGCCGGTGACGTCTTTAGTCCAGGCCGCGCGATAGATGAGCAGTGCTGCGGCGTCGATGCTCACTGCCATGTCTGCGAGGCGGCTTTGCGTCAATTGGTAGTCAGCGAGGGGAGCGTCACCGATGTGCCGCTCTTTGACCCGCGCAAGGGTTTCGTCGAGAGCGCGCCGAGCAAAACCGAGGGCTGCGGCCCCGACGGATGAGCGGAATGTGTCTAGGGTTGCCATTGCAATCTTGAAGCCATTGCCCTCGTCGCCGATTAACGCGCTGGCAGGTATCCGGCAGCCCTCAAACGCAAGCCGACCTAACGGGTGTGGCGCGATGACCGCGATTTTTTCGGCAAGGCGCAGACCCGATGCATCGGCGGGCACAATGAAGGCGGATAGGCCTTTAGCGCCCAAATCCCCAGTGCGCGCGAAGACGGTATATTGGCTAGCGATCCCGCCATTCGAGATCCAGGTTTTCTCGCCATCAAGCACGTAGTCGCTGCCATCCCGTCGGGCCGTCGTCGTCATGTCCGCGGGATTGGATCCGGCGCCGGTCTCCGATAGGGCGAAGGCGCCTATAAGGCTGCCGTCCGCAGTACCCGGAAGAAGCGCTTCCTTTTGAGCGTCCGAGCCAAAGAGGGACACAGGGGCGGCGCCCAAGCCCTGCATCGCAAACGCAAAATCAGCGAGCCCGAGGTGGCGGGCGAGGGTCTCGCGCACGAGACAAAGGCTGCGAACGTCAAGCGCCTGGCTGATACCGAATGGTGCCGGTACCGCGTGACGAAGCCACCCAGCGTCGCCGAGAAGTGCAACAAGATCCTTGGTTGTTGCCGCAGCGGTATCTTCTGCGTGCGCAAGGTCCTTGAACGCCGGAAGTGCGTCTAGCGCCCAGACCTCCAGGGCATCGGCGAGGTCGCGGTGCCGTTCGGAAAAGAAGGGCCAAGCAAGGAAGGAGCGATCCGACATTAATTGCCCTCGAAAACCGGCGACTTTTTAGACGCGAAGGCATCGAATGCGCGCGTGAAATCTTTGGTTTGCATGCAGATGGCCTGCGCTTGGGCTTCGTGTTCGATCGCTTCTCCCAGTGCCATCGACCATTCTTGATCAATCATGCGTTTGGTCATCGAGTGTGCAAAGAATGGTCCTTCCGAGATTTCTCTGGCTTTGGTTTGTGCGTGTTCGAGCACAGCATTGGGTTCAGCCAGCTCGTTGAAGAAACCCCACTCATGAGCTTGATCTCCTGGCATCATCCGTCCCGAATAGAACAGCTCCGCTGCCCGTCCCTGGCCAATAATTCGGGGCAACATGGCACACGCGCCCATATCGCAACCGGCTAGACCGACTCGCGCAAAAAGAAACCCTACCCTGCTGCGCGAAGTGCCGTAGCGAAGGTCGGTTGCCAGCGTGACGCAGGCACCGGCACCGGCGCAGATACCATCCACAGCTGCGATAATGACCTGCGGGCACGCGCGCATCGCTTTGATCAGATCACCAGTCATGCGGGTGAACTGCAAGAGCTCGGGCATGTCCATCTTGGTCAAAGGTCCGATGATCTCGTGCACGTCACCGCCGGAGGAAAAATTGCCACCTTCGCCGGTGACAACAACGGTGCGCACGTCATCGGCCATTGCGAGGTCGCGGAACGTGTCACGCAGCTCGGCATAACTATCGAAGGTGAGGGGGTTCTTTCGCTCAGGTCGGTTCAACGTGATAGTGGCGACGGCGCCATCGACCTGCCAATCGAAATGCTGGGGGCGAAACGCAGCGGCTTTGATCGTGTTCATATCGAGTGGCCTTCGGATTTGGTGGCGGTGTTATCAAGCGCACCGGCGATAGATCCCTTGAGATTGGCTAGGAGGCCGTGCAGACGTGTGAGGTCGGATTGTTTTGTGTCGGCTAAGAGTTCACTGACCCAACGGCGGTGTGCCGGATGCATGCGGCCAAACGCGGCGCGGCCTTTCCGGGTGAGCCGCACACGCTGAACGCGTTGGTCTAATGGCTCTGTTCTGCGCTCGACATGGCCTTCGCCTTCAAGGCGGTCGATCAAGCTGGTCGCATTGCCGTTGGTCACCATGAGCCGACGCGATAACGCCGACATGGTGAGACCGCCGGGTTCGCGGTGGAGCTGTGCCAAAGCATCGAACCACGGCAAGGTCACACCAAATTCGCGCCTCAACCGGCGACGAATTTCGGCCTCGATCATGTTCGAGCAGGACAGCAGCCGAAGCCACACGCGCAAGTCGATACGGTCATCTTGCGCGGCGGCCGCTTCGTAGTCTTGTGGCGGAGGGCTGATATTCACATGACCTCGCCGCCGGCAACAGTGATCGACTGCCCCGTGATGGACGATGAGGAGGGCAGTGCGAGCCATAGGACCGCGGCAGCCACTTCAGGCGGGTCGAGTAAACGTCGTTGCGGGTTGCTGGCAGCAAGTTCGGCAATGGTCTCTTCCCGCGAGCGGCCGGACTTCTTCATGATCTTATTTACGGCGTCAGCGACCATGGGGGTGTCGGTGTATCCCGGGCAGACTGCATTGACGGTGACGCCTTTGCGCGCAGTCTCGAGTGCCGTGGCACGGGTCAGACCGATGACGCCATGTTTGGCGGCACAGTAAGATGAGACGTAGGCGTAGCCCTTGAGCCCGGCGGTAGACGCCATATTGATGATGCGCCCATAGCCAGCGTCTAGCATGGCGGGTAGGACGGCCTGCATTGCAACAAAAGTGCTGGTGAGGTTGAGGGTAAGCGTATGCTCCCATTGGGCGTGCGTTTCTTTCAGGAACGGTACCGAGTCAGCGCCACCTGCGTTGTTTACGAGAATGGTAGGGGCGCCCTGGGCCGCCGTGACGTTACGAATCGTTTCCTCAACCTGACCGGAATTCGTGGCATCTGCGGCGTAGCCTGCTGCAGCGACACCGTGTTTTTTCGCGAGGGCCGTCGCCACCTCGGCGATTTCGGTACCGTTGCGGGCGGTGAGCGAGAGGGTGGCGCCAGCCTCGGCGAGGGCGATAGCGACGGCGACACCAATCCCACGGCTGGCTCCGGTGATCAGCGCGTGTTGGCCATTCAGCGGTTTAGTCACACCACTCGCCTTTCCCCTGTCATTGTTTTAAGTCTAAAATAGTTTTGTGACACAGGCAATCGTGGGTAGCATGGATATCCTAGAACCAGACGACTGGGCGAAGCCCCGGGGGTACAGCAACGGAGGCATCGCCGATGGGCGCTTTGTTTTCCTTGCTGGGCAAATTGGTTGGGATGCTAACCAGAAACTCGTTAGTAACGATTTTGTTGCACAGCTGCGGCAAGCATTGCTTAACATTAAGATACTATTGGAGACTGCGGACACAACGCCTGCGGCGCTTGTGCGTCTGACCTGGTACGTCACAGACATGCCGGCCTACCGCAGTCGCATTGGTGAAGTAGGTGCGGCGTATCGAGATGTTCTTGGAAAGGTTTTCCCGCCGATGGCGGTTGTTGCCGTCACCGAACTGGTGGAGCTCGGTGCAATGGTTGAGATTGAGGCGACCGCTGTCCTGCCGCGCTAGTTCGCAGTGTCGTGAGTTGGGCTAGGGCGGTATCTTAGAAATTAGAAATACTGCTCTACCCGTTCCGGGGCGCGTCTCGCGCTCGGGGGCCCTTTTCGATTGTGACGTGCTTGAGGTTCGCCGCTGTGAAGGTGCGGAGGGCTATGCCAAAAGCCGTACAGACGACGTGACTACTTTGTCATCGATCGAGGAGTCGGCTATGCAATTTGTGCTGCTGACGAAGACGCCAGCCGACATGAGCGTCTCATAGACCTTGGCAATGTCTGCCTCCTTGTTGGGAAGTAGGTAAAGAATACTGAGACCCAGTAAGACATCGAAGGACTCATTGGACCCCGAAAAATCGTGGATCGTTAAGTTAAAAAACGTGATGGTCTGCGCATTGGCTTCGGCGCCGTTGGGCCGTACGACGTCGAGCATGTTTTCTCAAATATTGATGGCTTAAATATGTTTGACGCGCGGTGCATCGGCTTTGGCCGTAGCACCTGAACCGCTGCCAAGCTCCAAAACCTCCATATCGGGTTCGAGATTGGCGCGCTGTAGGAATTGTGTCACAAAGTTCTAGGTCAATGGCTCAAGTAACAGCGGCGCGGGTGCGAAAGGCTGGAGTGTCCCAGGCGCGGGTTTCCATAATGTCGTGGAGGATTTGCGCAGCTTGCCAGACATCGACGTAGCGCGTGTAGAGTGGCGTAAAGCCGAAGCGTACAATGTCAGGTGCGCGAAAGTCACCGATGACCCCGCGTGCGATCAGGGCCTGCATGATTGCGTAGCCTTGATCGTGCCGGAATGAGACTTGAGAGCCACGGGCCTGGCTGTCACGTGGGCTGGCGAGTGTGAAGTTGTGGCCAGCGCATCGTGGCTCGACCAGCGCAATGAATAGGTCGCCCAGCGCGATGCTCTTGGTGCGGAGGATGTTCAAGTCGACGCCCGCCCAAACATCGAGCGCAGCGTCGAGCGAAATCATGGACAGGACACCTGGTGTGCCAGATAGGAAGCGTTTGATGTCCGGTGCAGGCGCGTAGTCATCAACGAATGCAAATGGCTGGGCGTGACCCATCCAGCCCGTGAGAGGTTGATTAAAAGTAGACTGTAGCGCGGTTGGAATATAAGCAAAGGCAGGTGCGCCAGGGCCACCATTGAGATACTTGTAGGTACACCCCAGCGCAAAGTCGGCCTTAGTGCCCGCGAGGTCGACCGGCATGGCACCGGCGGTGTGACATAGGTCCCAAATCGTTAGTGCGCCGATAGCGTGGGCCTGTTTGTTCAGGCTTGCCATATCATGCACGGCCCCGGTCTTGAAGTTGACATGCGTAAGGGCGAGGACCGCTACGGTGTCGTCGAGCGCGCTAGAAATTTTCTCCGTCGGGACGATGCGGCAGATGTAGCCTTCGCCCATGAGGTCCGCGACACCTTGGCCGATGTAGAGGTCCGTCGGAAAATCGCATGCCTCCATCAAGATTGTGCGCCTTTCGGGGCGCAGTCGAAGTGCGGCGACAAGCAACTTGAATAAGTTGATCGACGTACTGTCGGCTACGATTACCTCGTTACTCGCAGCGCCGATCAAGGGTGCGATCTTGGTGCCGATTTTCACCGGAAGGTCAATCCAACCGGCGTCATTCCAGCTTCGAATTAGCCCTTTGCCCCAGTCGTTTTTGATGGCGTCATGAACACGGGCTTCGGCCGCTTTGGGCAGCGCGCCAAGGGAGTTTCCGTCGAGATAGATGACGCCTTCGGGAAGAGAGAATTTATCGCGGTAAGACGCCAGCGGATCACCGCGGTCGCGCGCGACACATTCATCACGAGTGGCGGCGCTCATAGCTCGGTCCGTGCTTCCCACAATTCGGGGAAAAAACGAATATCTAACGCCCGTTTGAGGTAGCCGACGCCAGAGGTGCCGCCGGTACCGCGCTTGTGCCCAATGATCCGTTCGACCGTCGTACGGTGCCGGAACCGCCAGGTTTGGAAAGCATCTTCCAGGTCAATCAATTCCTCTGCCCATTCGTACAAGTCCCAGTATTTCTCGGCGTTGCGATAAACCTCGACCCAAGCAGCGCGAACACTGTCGTTGGCGTCGCGCGGTTCACTCCAGTCCCGATCACGCTCAGAGGCGTCAATCGCGAACCCTTTCCGCGCCAGCAACATGATGGTTTCGTCATACAGACTGGGCGCATTGAGGACCGCTTCAAGGGTGTTGTGCCATTCGGGGCGGTCTTTGTGCGGGCCAAGAAATTTACGGTCCTTATTGCCCATCGTGAATTCGAGGGTGCGGTACTGGAATGACTGAAATCCTGATGCCGCCCCCAGAGTATCGCGGAACGTGAGGTAGTCGGTTGGCGTCATGGTAGCAAGAATACTCCAGGATTGAGTGAGTTGATCTTGGATCTGGCTGACCCGCGCGGTCATCTTGAGCGCCGGCCGCAGGCGGTCTTCTTGCAGGAGGTGAACGGCGGCTGACAACTCGTGGATCATCAATTTCATCCACAACTCGCTGCACTGATGAATCACTACGAAGAGCATTTCATCGTGTGCCGAGGAGCGTAATTTCTGAGCTGACAGGAGTTCGGCGAGATTGAGGTAATCGCCGTAGGCGAGACCCTCCGTGAAGTCGGTGTGAAACTTCTCATCGGCTAGGCGGCTGTGTGTCAGGTCTTTGTTTTGGGGCATTTAGTTCACTTGAGGTTGAAGAAATGTTACGACCGCACGACAAGGGTATCATGGCAAAAGCACTAAAAGTTCCGCCTACCAGTCATAATCACTCCCACCGGAAGCCGGTTGACGCTGCGACAGGATTTGACGTACGGAGCGACTTTGAACGCTTTTCGCAACGTGACGACGTGTTTTGCCGTTCATCTTGGGATCCGGTGGTCAATTCCGACAAAGCGGCGGCATTTTATCGCGGTCACGACATGCCGCATGCCAAGGCGCGCGGCGCCGATGGTTTTGGTCAACGTGACTATGCGTTGCGCAATGCCTCATGGCATTTGACGCATGTGTTGCGTGACCCGCAGCTGGTTGGCGATGGTCGGAGTGAGGGTTTTCTCAATCTCTTCTCGTTGCATGGCGATGGCTGGCCAGAGTCGTTTCCATACGAAAGTCCCGAAGGCGCCGCGCGCGATGTAAAGCGCGTAGCCAAGGTCTTTGGGGCGGACCTCGTAGGCGTCTGCGCAAATGATGAACGCTGGATCTACGCCGAACGTTTTGACTCTAAGACCAACGAGGGCGCCCCAACTGAGCTACCAGACGATTTGCCCTGGGCCATTGTCGTGGCGACTGCGATGGATCGTGATTTGATTCGTACCGTGCCATCGGCGCTGTCTGGGGTTGCAACGGGCGCTGGCTACATGAACGACGCATCGACTCTGATCACACTTGCACAGTTCATTCGCAACCTGGGATACCGGGCGTACGCGAGCATGAACGACACGGCTATGGCGATTCCAATGGCGGCCCAAGCCGGGCTGGGCGAGGTCGGCAGGCATAGCTTACTCATCACCGAGGAATTCGGGCCGCGCGTAAGGTTGGGCAAAGTGTTTACCGACATGCCGTTGGTTGCCGACAGGCCTAAGTACTTCGGGGTTCGGGCGTTTTGCGACATTTGCAATGCCTGTGCAGCTGCGTGCCCACCACAGGCGATTGCGCATGGGCCGCCCAGCGCCGAGCGCCACAACCGCTCTAATCTCAAGGGTGTGGTGAAGTGGTCGACCGATGCCGAAAAGTGTTTCGGGTTTTGGGCAGCCCAAAATAGCGACTGTTCAATTTGCGTGAGAGTCTGTCCTTACAACCGCGACTACAGTAAATGGTGGCATCTGGTATGGCGTGCCGTTGCCGGTTCCAGACTTCGCAAACTCGCATTGCGTTTTGACCGCAGGCTCGATACCGGTCGGCGTCACCGCGCAAGTTGGTGGTGGAGTCGCCGCTAGGCCGACCGTTCTGAGTCGGCTAGCTTCATAGCATCGAGTGTTACGCAATACCCTGCCACCTCGACCAACACGCTACACAAATCAAATCGGAGGGCGGTCACTACTTAGCTGCCGCCTTTTTCGGGAAAAGAATTGGCAGCCGCGGACGTCCCTAAGAGTCTGTCGAACTTAGAATCGTCAGAGTCCGAGAGGGCTTGTTGGCGGAGCGACTTGAGTGCTGCGGTGGCATCTGGTGGCGGGGAATTGATCAGCCATGGCGCCACTACTTTAGTCATAACTTGAGCGTACTTGCTTACGCCGCGAGACCGAGTTTCACCGTAGCCTTTACGGAGACGTGGTAGCTCGGCAAGCTCGCGGGCGAGGTTAGCGTCCTTTGGCATCAGGACTTTTAGCGCTTCGACCCATACATCGATGTCGGTATTCTCCTCGGCGAAGCGCAAGGTGCGCGGCCGCCACCATCGCAGTCGGGCTAGTAGGTAGAGCGTCAAAAATCCCAATACCGTGTCGGAGCGGATGTGAAGACCGACATGCATGGTTTTCCCGCGTCGTTCTGCCCACGATCTAAGTCGCTTGCCCATACCCGGCGTCAGCATATCGGCCCATTCGGGAATGCCCGGCTTGAGAAACTCGGTAACCCGCACGACCTGCCCAGCTTTCGCTCCGATTTCACTCATAACGAGGTCGCGGCGGGTGCCGCGCGATTTGACCTCAGCCACACGAATGATGTCTTCAAAGCTCATCCATACCGCGAGCTGCCTTGCGGCTTCTCTAGTGATAAGGCCGGGTTCTAGACCGGCAGCCTTTTCGGCGAGCACAAGATCAATGAGGCGGACCAGCCAGCGTTCGGCGTACCCGCAGTTTTGAAAACGCGTTAGACGGGGTAGGGCCTCGGCAGCGACTGCGTGAAGGACATCCGGGAGGTCTTGTTTGGCACGTGGCATCAGGGTTGATGCCTGCGTGGTTATCCGTTTCTCTTGTAAAGCCTCTGCCTGTGATGGTTCGCGTACTGCTTCCAAGCCAATGTCGAAGCCCCGTAAATTTTCATCAACAGCTTTTCCGGCGCGGCGAACTGCGTCGCGATAGACCGATTCGGCAAATGGCAGAACGCCGCTTGCCGCGATCATGCCGAGCAATGCCGCATTGAGCGATACGCCATGGTGGAGGCTGAGGGCGGCGATATCGAATAGAATAGGTTGCCGCGCCAACTCCTTGGCCGCATCGACGATACGGTCCGAGCTGTAGCGACCGTCGGACGGCACGCTTTTCTCCCCGATGGCGAAAATTCGGTGGGTTGAAGCAATCAGCGTGGTGCGATCGGGCGTTACAAAACCGCGCTCCATTGCGCGGCCCG
>JAPKDI010000384.1 GCA_026421105.1 Alphaproteobacteria bacterium
GAATCAGGAGTTCCTTCAACGACGACACGACCGTGATCGACAATCGAGAGGCGGTCGCACAGCGTATCGGCTTCTTCGAGGTAATGCGTCGTCAACAGCACCGTCACGTTGCGTTCGGTGCGCAGCCGTTTCAGATCAAGCCACAATGCCCGACGAGTTTCAGGGTCAAGCCCGGTGGTGGGCTCGTCCAGAAATAGAACCTTGGGATCGTGTACTAAGCCCATCGCTATTTCCAACCGGCGCTTCATCCCACCCGAATAGGTGTTGACTAGTTTGTCTGCGGGCTCGGTCAAGTCCATCCACGCCAGCATTTCCGAGACCCGCGCGCGCACAATGCTGCGGGGTACGCGGAGCATCTGGGCTTGCAGCGTCAGGTTTTCGCGACCCGTTGCCCACCTATCCACCCCGGTGGATTGCGCGACATAACCAATCGAACGCCGCACCCCGGCGGCGGCGTGCATGACATCGTGGCCACCAATCTCGGCTCTCCCCCCATCTGCCTGGGTCAGCGTTGAGAGGATCCGCACCGTCGTGCTTTTACCCGCCCCGTTGGGTCCCAGCAGGCCGAAGATCTCGCCCTGGCCTACGCTAAATGAAACTCCTTGGAGCGCTTTCACGCCGCCTTTGTAGGTCTTGGTGAGATTCTCGACGAGGATGGCGTCGGTCATAGCTGGTATTCCTGTGCGTTTTGGTATTGTTGTCTTAGACACTTTGCGCCCCTCGGTCCGGCCTAGGTTGTAGGCGTTACCTGAAGGTTGCTTCACCCTGCATACAAAGATTCCCTTGATCGTTGGCGGCCCATAGAGTCCAGGTGTCCGCGTCGCCGTCCTTTGGTGCGCCGTTGACGGTGAAGGGCGCGATATCGAACAGCGGTGCGACGGCACGAAACGAAAACGTCGCTAGTTTGTCGTTAGGTCGCTCACGCCGGCATAGGTCCATCAGTAACGTGCCGATCAGGGGCCCGTGCACGACCAGCCCGGGATAGCCTTCCTCTTTCATCGCGTAGGTGCGGTCGTAATGAATGCGATGGCCGTTGAATGTCACGGCCGAATACTTGAACAGCATCACAGGGTCAGGGTTAATCGTGCGTTGCCATTGCGCGTTGGTCGGTGCCGCCTTAGGCGGGGGCGGTGTGTTGGTCCCGTCAGTCGGCGCTTCGCGATAGACAATGTCGCTCTTTTGCACCATTTCAACTCCACGCGATCCCGCATAGGTTTCTTGTACGCTGACAAATAACAGCTTGCCGGACTTACCCTCTTTGGGCGTTACCGAGGTGATCTCCTGGGTGCGCGTCAGCGTTTCGCCGATCCGAATATCGCCCACAAAATCCATGTGCGATCCGGCAAACATGCGGCGCGGCAACCCGGCCGGGTCAGGCATGAACCCACCGCGTTTCGGGTGACCGTCAGGGCCGACTTCCGTCATCCGCACGTGTGGGTGGAAGTAACACCAATGGGCGCCAGGCGGGATGGCCTCGCCTTTAAGCGGTGTGTGGTCATAGTCCAGCGCGTCGTAGAACCCCCAGGCCGGGGCGATCGTCACCTCGTCGCTGCGCTCATCGGTCCGGCCGATCCAACCGTCCACATCCATTGCTGCGTCACTCATGCCGCCCCGTCCTTTTCCTGCTTGTTTAAAGGGCTCGTGCCCCGATATGAAAGTGGTGATACAGCCACGGCGCGCCGCGATAAACCGTCCCCTGGCTTTCTTTTGATTGAATCATAGGCAGATATCAACACGCCATAGTGCCTACTCCGCCCCGTCCGTGACTGTTTTATGAGATCGCATCGCTATATGGCAGGGTGGCCCCAAGC
>JAPKDI010000385.1 GCA_026421105.1 Alphaproteobacteria bacterium
CCAGGGGTCAATCCGTGCGAGATGTTGTGCCAAGATTTTCTGCGCGGCGCCGAGGCGCGCGGCAAAACTTGGGCCTGACAGAACTGCTCTTTCAGTCTAAGCGCGACAAGTTCTTCTTAGCGATGTGCATTGTGGCTTACATCTCAACCAGGCCATCGCCCTATATCCGGAAGCTCCAGCTTACCGTCGGTGTGCTCGCATCCCGGTCGGAATTTGGAGCGGCCGCGCGGCACCGGTGGCAGCGAGCTAAAGTCCATTAAACTTTGGAGAGGAGTGACGTTATGTGTGCAGTGCGAACCTATGACTATGCGCGACTTGGTCCGCCACCAGGCGCCAAGGTTGTAGTCGCCGGCGGTTGCGGCGGCATTGGCTCAGCGATTGTTGAAGGGTGCGTTGCCACCGGGTTGGAGACCTACGTCCTCGACATGCAAGCCACTTACGATGCGAAGCCTTGCCCTGACGGCGTGACGTTCGTGCCGATGGATGCCCACGAAGATGAGTCAGTGCAGCAGGCCGTCGCGGACCTTGGTGCCAAAACCGGCGGTGTCCTCGACGCCATGATTAACCTTGTTGGTGCCGGCAACGGGCCCGCACCAATCACCGAACTGGAAACCTGGAGCTGGGACGAAGTAATCAGCCGCAACCTGCGCTCGGCTTTTTTAATCTGCAAATACACGATGCCCCTTTTGCTCAAAAGCGGCGATGGTGCGGTGGTCAACACAGCATCGGGTGTCGCTTATCGTGGCGTGAAAGGCGTTGGGTCCTATGCTGCAGCCAAGGGCGGCTTGATCAGCCTGACCAAGACCCTCGCGGTCGAGAATGCGCCCACCGTTCGTTGCAACGTCATTGCGCCAGGTGGCGTCACCAACAAGGTCAAGATCGTCGACGGCGAGGTAATCGGCCCTATGGGACTGAAGACTGGTGTAACGAACGCAACGATTCCGCTTGGTCGCTTCGCCGATCCGGAAGACATCGTTCCCGCCGCGCTGTTCCTGGCTGGACCGTCGTCGGCCTACATGACGGCGCAGGTGCTTCAGCTATCGGGCGGTTTGGTGCAACCCTAACTGCCGTGGCCCGGCGCCTCTTTAGATTAGTCCCACCACATCGCTTCGATTTTGTGTCTGTCGAGGTCACGCACAAACGCGGCGTATTGCGGCCTCGGGCTAGCGTCGCGCCCCCTAGGTCGATTGCGGCGGCCTAAAACTCATCGACTGCCCCTTTGCCGGGCGCAATGAAAGACACGTGCACGACATTGGCTGTTTCCGGTTCGGGGCCATCAAAAAGTTTTTGCACCCAGAATTCTGGGAACGCTTTGCCGTAGGCTACCACGCCGGGTAATTCTATGACGCGCTTGTAGCTTAGAGGGACGAGGACCTTGTCGTAAAACGCCGCCGCGCGGTCGAGGTCATTCGTGCCGACCGGCACGTAAGACAAAATGCTTGGGCTATCGCCTGCTATACCTGCCTTCTTCAGGCATGATTCAACTCGCCGAGACTAGCGCGACCTGCGGCCGCGGCCACCCCATTTTATGCCGTCATTTTGCTGTCGCGGTGTGTGATGCCCGGGAGGTCAGCGTCCGACGGCGTATCCCTGCATACCGCGCGGATTGGCGCCGGCGCGAATAATTCCGTCTTTTTGCGTCACCGCCGATAGGCGCCCTTCGGACCATGGGGCACCGGCTTCAACCAGGTGACCACGGCCTGCAAGGTCATCGAGCGTCGCCGATGAGAACCGGTTCTCCAGAACGAGCCGGCCTGGCACGGCGGTGCGCGGGTAGAATGAGCTTGGGAAGT
>JAPKDI010000386.1 GCA_026421105.1 Alphaproteobacteria bacterium
GCTGGAAGTGATTGGGCTCAGTCGCGGTGTAATGCGCTAGGCGGTGGAGCGAGAAGTCGACGCGTTCTGCGGTGAACAGTGCGAGCGGGAACGGATTGCCGGGTTGGGTTGCGTGCGTGTTGTTCGCAATGGCGTCGTCAATGTTGGCGAGGTCGGGCAACAAGAAGTATCGTTGCAATGCGTGGATCTTGGAGCGTGCTACCCCAGCGGTAGCTTCTTCAACGGCGAAAGGCAGCGGAATGCGCCGATCACTGAGACCGACAATCACGCTCTTTCTGTGGTTGGCGATCAAGTGACCAATTTGCGATTTATAGTATTCCCCGAAGATGTCCGGTCTGGTCACAGTAGTGCCGTAGTCGCCAGGGTCAAACAGTGCGCCAAAGGAGAGCTTCGCGTCGGTCTGTATGTCATCGGGACCAATGGTGATGCCGACATAAGGGTAGCAGGCCATCGCGAGGGCGGCCTCGTCGGGTGCGGCCCCGTCGAGCGCGCGGGTGAATTCGCGGCAAATGATGTCGATGCTGCGTTGGTAAATCTCAGCAACGCGTCGTGCGGCCTTTGACTCATCATCGAAGGCCTCGAGTTCGCAGACGCCACCGTGGCCGACTGTCGAGACGTTCGGGTCGCCGAAGTTCTTGATCTCATTCATTTCAAGCATTCTAGGCTAAAGTGCGGATTGGGATAGTGAGGAATAGCTGATGGCTGAGCGCATCTGGGACCAGTTTTTGACCGAGCGCGATCGCGCAGTGTTTGCGGCCTCGGGCTATGGCACGCAGGCTGGTTTTGGGGAGCGCCCTGCGCTACTCGTCATCGACGTGAATTACAATTTCGTTGGGGACAA
This sequence comes from Alphaproteobacteria bacterium, assembly GCA_026421105.1. Next base: position 842 of record JAPKDI010000386.1, read on the forward strand.
GGTCGAGCCGATTTTGGACTCGATCAAGCGGTGGCCCAATTCGTGCGGTGAAGACGGCTGGGCGGCGCTGCCGCGAATTAGCAGGCTTGTTGACGCCTCGCGCGCCAAAGGTGTGCCGGTGATTTATACCACCGGTGATGTGCGGCCGGACCGCTGGGATCGCGGTAGTTGGGCGTGGAAGAACTCACGTACCAGCAAAAAAGGCCCGGCGCCTACAGCGACCAATCTTGATCCCAATGAGATCTTGCCTGAGATAGTGCCGGATGCTCGAGACATTGTTATTCGCAAACTGAAGCCTAGCGGGTTCTACGGCACGAACTTGGAGTCGTTCCTGACGCTGCTGAAGGCTGATTCCGTGATTCTTGTCGGGACCACGACATCGGGGTGCGTACGTGCAACCGCACTTGATGCGTTCAGCGCGAATTACCGTGTGACGGTGGTGGAGGATGGCTGCTTTGATCGCTCGCAAGCGTCACATGCGATCAACCTATGCGACTTGAATGCGAAGTATGCGGATGTGGTGGCGACCGATGAGGTCGTGGCCTATATCGAGGCGCTACCGGAGGGGTTGTTCGATCTGCCAACGGGTGAGGGCTGACTTAAAGTGTCTTGCCATCATTCTTGAGAAAATCGTAGCGGCTGCCGGATTTGACGATGAAGTCGATGGGTTGGCCGTCGCGGAGGACCTTGACCGGGACATCACTGCCTGCGCCGCCGAGGCCCCACATGGTGCGGTAGAATTCTTCTTGGGTCTTAACGCGCCGCTCGCCAACACCGATGATCATATCGCCCGGCTTGAGCCCGGCTTTGGCGGCAGGGCCGTTAGCCCACATCGAGGTAATAACCACGACGTTGCGGAGTTCTTGGCTGAAGACGCCGAGCCAGGGTCGGTCGGTGCCGGCGCCACGGCCATCGGTCAACATTTCTGCGAGGATCGGCTTGAGGAGGTC
>JAPKDI010000034.1 GCA_026421105.1 Alphaproteobacteria bacterium
CTGCCTTAAGGACTTCCATTGCGTAAAACGGAGCGACATCCGCCCGAGCCGAAATTTTCATGGTTGGACTAAAACGTTTTTTTTGGTTGGACTAAAACTGCGTGCCGCCCTCCGCGAGGCCGAAGCCTCGACCATCGGCAACGAACTGACATGAACTTGGATCAAGTGTCGCGCCGCCAAAGCATAAGATCGCGTTGACGATGCCAAATGCCGCGCCATCCGTAACACGATGACCGGCAGCGCGAAGTGCCTCTACGGTCGGTAGCGTTGTTCCACGCTCATAAACCGTCGTATCGGGATTGGGGAGGGCGAAGACACGCGCTGCGTTCACTGCTTGGCGGAGTGGTTGTGCCTCTAGGACCGCAATAGCTGCCGTGCTTACCGCGGCGATCGGCGCGACCGGTCCGCCGGTCGCGGTCAAACCCAAGACAAACTCACCAGTCACGCCGTTGGCTATCACGACGGGTGCCATGAAATTGGTGCCGGTGCGCAGCCATCCGTTAACCCCGCCCGGTACCGCCGGGGCAAAGAAGATTCCTAGTTCTTCATCCAATTGGCCAACGCCAAACGGCGCGTTCATCGTCAGCACACAGGAGACCGCTGATCCCGTAGCATCCAGCGTCACAAACCCCGTCGTCCCATCTCTTCCTGCTCCAATCCAGGGTGCCAGGTCTGGTACCGCCGCGCCTTTCGCGGCGCGATGCTTCATCGGGTCATAATCGGTCATGAGCGCTGCGGCACGAAACGCCGTCGCCTCGCCACCGCCAGCCCGTTCCGTGAGTGCTCGGGTCGCGGCCTCCGCAATCAAGTGGACGCGCACAGGGAGAGGCGTCTGTGCGTAGCGTTGTTGATCGGTGAGCATCGCCCACATCGCAGCACTGAGCGCACCACCACCGGGACCTTCCGCGGTTGTGAAATAGCTTAGATCGCCGAAAGCCGTTCGGTTGCTGCGTTTCCATGTTGGCAGGAATTGTTTGAGATCGTCGACCGTCATGCGACCACCAGCATTCTGCGCGCGCAGCACAAGACCGTGGGCTGAATCACCAAAGTAGAGATCGCCGCCGCCGCGAACCCGAACCGTGCTTAACATCTCGGCAAGCGCTGGCTGCTCGACTGTGGCGCCCTCTTCAACGGGCCTGCCACCAACGACGAAGGGACCGAGACTGCTGGCACCCGTTGTTCCCGCATATTCTCGTGCGGCCGTCGCGAGGGCGCGCGAAGCAGGAAACCCGAATCGCGCCTTCTCTTCGGCATAAAGAATAAGTTGGGCCCAACGGAGCCTGCCAAATCGGGCGTGTAGGGCCGCCATGCCGCGCACCGAGCCGGGCACCGCGACGGCGCCTCCTAGGGTAGGTACCGTCGGCAAAAAATCGATACTCTCCGCTGTTCCCGTTACCGCGTCATAGGCGACACAAGCGCCGCCCCCCGCGAGCCCTGCGGCCAAAGGGTAAGTCACGGTGAGGGAAAAAAATGTGGCAACTGCGGCATCTGCGGCCGTACCGCCAGACTCTAAGGCCGCAAGTCCCGCAAGGGTCGCGCGCGGCTCATCCGCCGTCACGCCGCCTATGAAGCTGACCACCGACTGAGCGCGTTCGGTCGCACTTTGGGTGCACGCGGCGGCCAAAAACAGCGCCCCAACCGCGAATTGACGCACAACGCTGCGCTGCCTACGGTCCGAACCAACCCACACTACGGAGTTCGACGTGACGCATTTCTTCGGCTGGCTACTCGTTTTCACGGTTCTTATTTCCTCGATCGTCCGGCCGGCGTTCGCCCAGAACCTGAGCCTCATCACCGACGCCGAAACGGAACGGATGATCCGTGAATTCGCGGCGCCGGTCTTCGCTGCGGCTGGTCTTACCACGGATTCCGTGTCCGTCCATATCGTCAATGACCCCGCGCTCAACGCATTTGTGGCTGGTGGCCAACGTATATTCCTCTTCACCGGGTTATTGGTAGAGGCAGATCATCCTGGCCAGATCATTGGCGTGCTCGCGCACGAAACTGGCCATATTTCGGGCAGTCACCTTGCCCGCACGCAAGACGCTTTGCGGGGAGCGAAAGCGATTGCGGTGGTTGCCGCCGTCCTTGGCGTTGCCGCCGCAGTAGCAGGTGGAGCTGCGGCTGGTGCTGCCGTGCTCGGTAGTGGCACCCAGATTGCCGGCCAATCGGTTCTACAGTATTCGCGCGTCCAGGAATCGGCCGCCGATCAAGCCGCTGTGCGCTTTTTGGAGGCTACCGGGCAGTCCTCGCGTGGATTGATCGAGGTAATGAAAAAACTCGGCGAGCAGGAGGCGCTGTTGAGGCACAACGAGACGTCCTACGGGCGTACGCACCCACTATCCCGAGACCGCATTTTGGCGCTCGAAACACTTACAGACCGGTCGTCGTCGCGCGCCTCGAACCCGACGCCAAAACAGGTCGCAATGTTCGACCGGGTTCGCGCGAAGTTACTCGCATTTCTGGACCCCAAGAAGGCAATGCGTAAATACCTGAACACCGACGCCAGCGTTCCCGCCCGGTATGCCCGTGCGGTCGCGCACCACCAACTCACCAACCCGACGCGCGCGGTTGCGGAGATCGACTCACTGATCGCGGACTTCCCGGATGACCCTTACTTTCACGAGCTAAAGGGGCAAATCCTCTTTGAGAATGGCGGCGGTGCCATTGCTATACCGTCGCATAGGGAAGCGGTCCTATTAGCGCCGCAGGAACCGCTGCTGCGCCTGGCGCTTGGCCAATCTCTAGTAGCAATGGACGATCCGGCACTAACCAGGGAAGCGATCATTCACCTTGAGGAGGCCGTTCGCATCGATCGAGCATTGACGGGCGCGTGGGGTCAACTGGCCATTGCATATGGCCGCGATGCACAACTCGGAATGTCCAGCCTTGCGAGTGCCGAACAGGCAATCGGCGCAGGACGACTTGGCGATGCACGGGGTCATGCGACCCGGGGAGAGCGCCTTCTTCCGGTTGGGTCGCCCGGCCAACTGCGCGCTCAAGATATCTTGAGTGCAGTCAAGCCCCGGCGCTGATATCACTACGGCCATGATCAGAGTTTTTGCCAGTGTGGCGGCTACAGCGTTTTTCACAATATCCGCCGCTATGGCGCAGCAAAGTGCGCCTCAGGACCCTGCCGAGATCTTGGGCACGGTCGATCCCGAACAGCGCCGGGTCACCGAAGCAATTGTGCGCAATTACATTCTTCGCAATCCAGAGATCCTCTTGGATGCAATCCGAACCTTGCAGTCACGGGAGCAGGCGGTAGCGGGCGAGCGAGCGATCCATGCGGTGGCGGCGAATCACCGGGCGTTACGTTATGACCCCGCTACACCGGTAGGCGGCAATCCAAATGGTGACGTCACGATTGTCGAGTTTTTCGACTACGCCTGCCCCTACTGCCGCGACGCCCACTCCATCCTTGCACCGCTGATCAAAGACGATCCCAATATTCGATTTGTCTACAAGGAGTTACCGGTTCTGGGCGAGGCATCCATTTTTGCAGCCCGTGTCGGCATTGCGGTTCATTTGTTAGCACCCGATCTCTATTTAGATTTCCACGCCGCAATGTTTCAGGCGCGCGGACGGCTTAGACCAGACATCGCAATTCAAACCGCCGTAGAGCTTGGGGTCGATCGTGTTCGTCTAATGGAAGCGATCGAAAGCGACGAAGTTGGCCAGCTCGTCAACAGGAACCTGCAACTCGCCCAGACCATCGGCGTCAACGGAACACCCGGTTTCTTGATCGGCGATGCGATCGTGCCCGGGCTCATTCAAATCGATCAGTTCAAGCAACTGATCGCCAAAGCGCGAGAATATTGCGCGAGCTGTCAGTAACCTAGATCAGCCCCGCGAGAGGCGATGAAGGATCCGCGTAGCTTTTTCGCGGCATCCGGCCTGCCAGATAGGCTTGCCGGCCCGCCTGCACGGCATGTTTCATCGCCGACCCCATCATGATGGGGTCCTTCGCCTCCGCAATCGCGGTGTTGATCATGACCGCATCGCAGCCGAGCTCCATCGCGATTGCTGCCTCTGATGCCGTGCCCACACCTGCATCGACAACCACGGGAACGTTCGCATTCTCGATAATGATCCGAATGGCGACCGGGTTCTGAATCCCCAGCCCTGATCCAATCGGCGCGCCAAGCGGCATGATCGCGCAACAACCAATCTCCTCAAGCCGTTTGGCTTGGATTGGATCGTCGCTGCAATACACCATGACTTGGAAACCCTCTTTGATGAGCATTTCCGCAGCGCGCACGGTTTCGGGCATGTTGGGGTACAGAGTCTGTTGATCACCGAGGACCTCGAGTTTCACGAGATCCCAGCCTCCGGCCTCGCGTGCAAGCCGCAATGTCCGGACGGCATCTTCGCCGGTGAAGCAGCCGGCGGTGTTCGGGAGGAAGATGTATTTGTTGGGGTCGAGCGAATCGACCAACATTGGTTGCGACCGATCGGTCAGGTTCACCCGGCGCACGGCGACCGTGATCATCTCTGCCTCTGCAGCCTCGGCGGCGAGCCGGTTTTCTTCGTAGTCCCTGTATTTTCCAGTCCCGATAATGAGTCGCGAACGCATTGTACGGCCGGCCACGGTCCACGTGTCATCGGGGTCCTTCGTCGCATCACCACCCCCGATGAAGTGGACGATCTCGATCCTGTCTCCGTTTCCGAGCGTGGTCGTGTCAAAAGCGCTTCGTGGAACAATCTCCAGGTTTCGTTCTAGCGCAACCTTACGAGCATCAAGATCAAGGTCTTGAAGCAGCTGGGCGACGGAAATCGGTGCGTCGAAACGCCGCGGTTCACCGTTTATCGTCAATTCCATGGACGCATTTTCCGTCTGCCGTTTCCAAGTCTGGGAACAGCGCCCACTCGGCCGGCGCCACTTCCCAGATAACCGCGCAATTGTCTCGCGGAGCCGCCATGCTATAAGGCAGGACATTCTCCTGCACGACGTATTTCGGTCATGCCCCAATCACGCCTCATCCTGGTTCTGAACGGCCCAAACCTAAACCTCTTGGGGACCCGGGAAACCGATATCTACGGCACCCATTCGTTGGCCGACATTGAGGCCTCCGTGCGGCACCGCGCAGCAGCAGCGAAACTTGAAGTCGAGTTCCACCAAAGCAACAGCGAGTCCCAGTTGGTTGACTGGGTGCAAAGCGCGCGTGACCGGGCGGTTGGCCTGATAATCAACGCTGGCGCTTATACCCACACCTCCGTCGCACTCCTCGACGCGCTGCGGGCCATCGACATCCCGATCGTGGAGGTTCATCTGTCGAACATCTTCCGTCGGGAAGAATTCCGCCACCATTCCTACGTCAGCCAAGCCGCCACCGGCATGATCACCGGTTTCGGCCCTCAGGGTTACGACATGGCCGTCGATGCCCTCACTTCGCTCATCAAAAACGCATAGGCAGCACCGCATGGGAAAGCTCTCGATCGATCCGGACGTTATTCGCGAGTTGGCGTCCCTTCTGGACGAAACCAATCTCACCGAGATCGAGTGGGAAGAAGCCGACCGGCGCGTCCGCGTGTCGCGTGGTGGTGGCGCTCATATCGTCGCGGCACCGACCGTGGCAGCTGACCCAGGCACCCCCGTGGCCACGGCAGCCGATGATCCGTCAAAACACGCGGGCGCCGTGAAATCGCCAATGGTCGGCACCGCGTACCTTTCATCGGAACCTGGCGCTGCACCGTTCGCCAAAGAAGGCGACACGGTTTCTGCGGGTCAAACTCTTCTTATCGTCGAAGCGATGAAGACCATGAACCCCATTACGGCACCTCGCGCCGGTGTGGTCACCAAGATCTTGATTGAAGACTCGATGCCGGTCGAATTCGGCGAGCCCCTCATGATCGTCGAATAATGCTCGAAAAGGTCTTAATCGCGAACCGCGGCGAGATCGCGCTGCGTATCCTGCGTGCCTGTCGAGAAATGGGTATCGCCACGGTCGCTGTACATTCGACCGCCGACGAAGACGCGATGCACGTGCGCCTCGCGGACGAAACCGTTTGCATCGGCCCACCCAGCGCGGCTGAAAGTTATCTCAATATTCCGGCCATTATTTCAGCGGCGGAGATCACTGAAGCCGACGCCATCCACCCGGGATACGGTTTCCTTTCGGAGAGCGCCAATTTCGCGTCGATCGTGGAGGAGCACGGGATCACGTTTATTGGTCCAACCTCAGAACACATTCGTCTGATGGGCGACAAAGTCGTCGCCAAAGACACGGCGAAACGGCTGGGTATTCCGGTGGTTCCAGGTTCAGACGGCGCGATTACAAACGATGTTGACGCGCTCAAGGTCGCGAACGAGATCGGCTTTCCCGTAATCGTCAAAGCGGCAGCCGGTGGGGGCGGTCGCGGCATGAAAGTGGCTCACTCGGCAGACCAAATTTCCGAGGTGTTGTCGACGGTTCGTGCCGAATCAAAAGCGGCGTTCGGGGACGATACGCTCTACATCGAAAAGTACTTGGAGAAGCCGCGGCACATCGAAATTCAGGTAATCGGAGACTCCTACGGGAACGCCGTCCATCTCGGCGAGCGCGACTGCTCAATGCAGCGCAGGCATCAGAAAATCCTCGAAGAGGCCCCCTCGCCCGCGCTCAACGCAAAGGCCCGCGCGGAGATAGGCACCTGCGTCGTCGACGCCATTCGCGAACTCGGCTATCGCGGCGTTGGCACCGTCGAATTTCTCTATGAGGACGGTGAGTTTTTCTTCATCGAAATGAACACGCGCCTCCAAGTGGAACACCCCGTCACCGAGATGGTCACTGGTGTCGACCTGGTACGCGAACAGTTGCGGATTGCCTCTGGCGCACCGTTGAGCATTCGCCAAGAAGACGTGGTGATCAACGGCCACTCGATTGAGTGCCGGATCAACGCCGAAAACCCGAACACCTTCGTTCCCAATCCAGGAAAAATTACGAGTTTTCATGCGCCGGGTGGTTTTGGCGTCCGCGTCGACTCAGGCCTGTATGACGGCTATACGATCCCGCCCTACTACGACAGCTTAGTGGCAAAGCTCATTGTGCATGGTGCCAATCGCAACGAATGTCTCATGCGATTGCGCCGAACCTTGTTAGAGTTTGTTGTCGACGGTGTTGACACGACGATCCCGTTGCATCTTGAGATCATTGAGAACAAGGATATCGTCGACGGCAACTACGACATTCACTGGCTGGAGAAGTACATCGCTGCGAAAGGCTGATGAGACTTACCCCAGAGATTCTACTCCGTGCCTATGCCAGTGGCGTTTTCCCGATGGCGGAAGACCGAGATGACCCGACGCTATACTGGATTGACCCGGACACCCGAGGCGTACTGCCGCTCGACACATTTCATGTGTCCCGTCGGCTCGCGCGGAAGATCCGCCAAAACACGTTCCGCGTCACTGCCGACCAGGCCTTCCTGGATGTGATCCAGTCCTGCGCCGCGCCGGCCCGCGGCCGTGAAACCACGTGGATCAACGACGAAATCATCGCCCTTTACTCCGGCCTGGCAAAGGTCGGTCACGCCCATAGCGTGGAAGCATGGAACCACGAGGGGAACTTGGTTGGGGGGCTCTATGGTGTCTCGCTCGGTGCCGCGTTTTTCGGCGAGAGCATGTTCAGCACAGAGACCGACGCCAGCAAAGTGGCCTTAGCGCATCTTGTTGCGCGGTTGCGCGCCGGCAGGTTCACCCTTCTGGACACGCAGTTTGTCACTGATCACCTGGCAAAGTTTGGTGCGGTCGAAATTCCGCGGGAGGCCTATCACGCCCAACTTGCCGCCGCGATGCGGCAGGAAGCGGATTTCTACTCGTTGCCGGAGGGCTGCGACGGCGACGGTGCGATGCAGTCGATCGGCCAGACGTCGTAGGTCGGATGTTCCATAGCGGCAAGCGCAGGGCTGGATGCAAACATCCAACCAGTGAAAACCCGCTGCGGTGCGCCGCGTGGCCGTAGATCGAGTATCTCAAGGAAAACGCTGGTTTCCGGAGGCTCTTCCGGTGGCCGCTTTTTGCACGTACGCACGAGAATTCGCAGTGTGCCAAACCGTACCTCGCGCCCAACCGGTGCACTGATCGTCGTTACCCGTGCAGTGACTTTGTCGAGCGCACGGAGCATGGCAACCGGCCGTTCTTGCCCAAATGCCGGCCAAACAACGAGCGCAAGCCCAAGCACGCCCAGCGCAACGCGCCGAATCAGTATTCCAGGAATGCCCTGAACCTTAGCCGCACGTAATCGGCCCACCACACGCCATCCTCATCGCGAATCCGGTCATGTAGCCGAGCGACAATTGCGTCCCGTGCCGCGCCACGGTCGGCGGGGTCGAGGACACGAAGAAACGAATCCGCAAACGTATCAAGCCAGCCGCCGACATCCCCCGGAAGCCGCGTTGGCCGATCAATCAACCCAATCTGGTCAACGCGAAACCCGCGTTGTTCGAGGAGCGCGCGGTAGGTATCTGGCGTCGGAAAATACCAGGGGTGACCCTTCAGCCCGGGCTTGCCACGCTCGCTAAGTTCCTCGTCGATGGCGGCAATAATCTTGGCGACGTTGCCGGCACCGCCGAACTCAGCGACAAACCGGCCGCCCGGCTTCATGGCACGTTTTACCCCGTCAATGACTGCCTCGGGATCACGCATCCAATGGAGGGCCGCATTAGAAAAGACCGCGTCAAATTCTTGGGCAAACTCGAGATGATGTCCGTTGACGACGTCGCCCGTGAGGCCAAGTTCCCGCGTCGCTCGAACCAGATCCTCGCTCGCATCGACGCCCAACACATCAGCGCCTGCTTCTGCAATGTTTTTTGTGAGCGCCCCGTCACCACAGCCAAGATCTAGAATGCGTTCGCCGGGTTGAGGCGCGAGCAAGCAAACAACGGCTCCGGCAAGGTCTGCGACAAACCTTGCATTGGTCGCGTAGACGTTTGAATCCCAGTCCTGTGCGGGATCCTGGCGACGCGCAGGGTCGTCCACTATTCGGTACTTTCGTCGGACTCGCTGTCGCCGAGGCCAAAACCGAACCGGCCAATAAGGCCTTCAAGGCTAAGCGACGACTGGGTGAACTGAATCCGACCGCCCGGTGCGATCACGTCCTCTGCACCGCCTGGCACGATCGCCATGTACTTGCCGCCCAGAAGTCCTTCGGTCGTGATCTCGGCCGAAGAGTCGTCTGGAAGTTCGACGGACCTATCAATGTTGAGAGTTGCTTTGGCGAGAAAAGTCTGCAGATCAAGTTCGAGCTTGGTTACTGTCCCGATTTTGATACCGCTCATCCGAACATCCGCGCCTGCGTTGACCCCGTCTACGCGGTCAAAGGTTGCCGTCACCTCGTAGCCATCAACTGCACCGACATCTGTGGAGGAAAACGCAAAAACGAGGAAAAAAGCGGCGACGGCCAAGACCACCGCGCCGATCAGTGCTTCAAACAGATTACCCTTCATAGACGATTCTCGTGCTCAATTAGGCTGCCACGGTTCGTAGTCTGCGGAAGCCGGTTTGCGGGATCCTG
>JAPKDI010000035.1 GCA_026421105.1 Alphaproteobacteria bacterium
CCTTAATGCGTTGCTCTAAGTCACCACGCTTAAGGTCTTCAACCGGCACCGCTTCTTCCGTCATGACCGCGCAGCGATCACCGGTGATCTCGGCGAAACCGCCATTGACGAAGATGCGGCGATCTTCGCCACCGCTGTTCTGCACTTCGAGAATACCGGGCCGGACCGTCGAGATCATCGGCTGATGCCCGAGCAGCACACCAAAGTCGCCCTCGGTCCCGGGGACGACGATCATGTCGACGTCCTCTGAGATCAGAAGGCGGTCAGGTGAGACCAGTTCAAATGCGATCTTGTCGGCCATGGAAGCTGCCTATGCCGCCTCTGCCGCGAGACGTTTTCCTTTTTCGACGGCGTCGTCGATTGTGCCAACGAGCATGAAGGCCTGCTCCGGCAAATCATCATGCTTGCCTTCACAGATTTCCTTAAAGCCACGGATGGTTTCTTCGATCGGGACGAGCACGCCAGGCGCACCAGTGAAAATTTCCGCGACATGAAACGGCTGGGACAGGAAGCGCTGAATCTTTCGCGCCCGTGTCACGGTGAGCTTATCTTCTTCAGAAAGCTCGTCCATGCCAAGAATGGCGATGATGTCTTGCAGGGATTTGTAGCTCTGCAGAATACGCTGCACTTCACGGGCAACGCCGTAATGTTCCTCACCTAGGATTCGGGCATCCAACATGCGTGAGGTCGAGTCGAGCGGGTCAACGGCGGGGTAGATGCCGAGCTCTGCGATTTGACGCGACAGCGTGGTGGTCGCGTCCAAGTGGGCGAACGACGTCGCCGGCGCCGGATCGGTCAAGTCATCCGCGGGAACATAAATCGCCTGGATCGACGTGATCGAGCCCTTGTTGGTGGAAGTGATCCGTTCCTGCAGGGCACCCATATCGGTACCGAGCGTCGGCTGATAGCCCACCGCCGACGGAATACGACCCAATAGGGCAGACATTTCCGAACCGGCCTGGGTAAAGCGGAAGATGTTGTCGACGAACAAGAGCACGTCCTGGCCTTCTTGATCGCGGAAGTATTCTGCCAGCGTGACGCCCGACAGACCGACGCGGGCCCGGGCGCCCGGCGGTTCATTCATCTGACCGTAGACCAGCGCCACTTTCGAGTTGTCGCCTTCGAGATCGATAATCCCGGAGTCGATCATCTCGTGATAGAGATCGTTGCCCTCGCGGGTCCGCTCGCCGACGCCGGCAAACACTGAATACCCGCCGTGGCCTTTGGCGACGTTGTGAATTAACTCCTGGATCAACACGGTCTTGCCCACGCCAGCACCGCCGAACAGGCCGACCTTGCCGCCTTTGGCGTAAGGCGCGAGGAGATCGATGACCTTAATGCCGGTCATGAGGATTTCTGATTCGGTCGACTGATCAACAAACGGGGGGGCCGGCGCGTGAATCGGCGCGCGTTGCTTGGTGTTCACCGGGCCACGTCCGTCAATCGGATCGCCCGTTACGTTGAGCATGCGACCCAGTGTTTCCGGGCCAACCGGCACCGTGATGGCGCTACCGGTGTCGGTGACCTCTTGTCCCCGGACCATGCCCTCAGTGGTGTCCATCGCGAGGGTACGGACAGTTTTTTCACCGAGGTGCTGCGCGACCTCTAGGACCAAACGGTTGCCCTGATTTTCGGTTTCGAGCGCATTCATGATCGCCGGAAGATTACCTTCGAATTGAACGTCCACGACGGCGCCCAGGACCTGGGTGACTTTGCCAACGATATTTGTGGCCATCAGTATTCTCCGTTTCTCGCGTCCTAGAGCGCCTCTGCGCCCGAGATGATTTCGATGAGTTCGCTCGTGATTCGTGCCTGACGCGACCGGTTATAGTTCAGCGTCAGTTTGTCGATCATATCGCCTGCATTCCGTGTCGCATTGTCCATGGCCGACATTCTGGCGCCCTGCTCGGAGGCGGCATTTTCAAGCAACGCCTGATAGACCTGAACGCTGAGATTGCGCGGTAGTAGTTCGACCAGGATCTCTTCCTCGTCGGGTTCGTAATCGTAGATCGCGTCACCGAGGTCGGGACCCGCGTCGTCTGTTTCGGGCAGGGATGCCGGGATGAGCTTACGACGCGTCATGACCTGCAAAATGACCGACTTAAAGGTATTGAAGTAGAGCGTGCAGACATCGAATTCGCCCGCATCAAACATATCGAGAATGCGCAGAGCGATCGGTTGTGCGTCGGTGAAGGCCATACGACGAATGCCGGCCAGTTCAATCGTGTCGACGATGATGTCGCCGAATTCTCGGCGCAGAACATCGCGCCCCTTGCGTCCGACGCAGAGGATTTTGACGTTCTTACCTTCGGCCTGCAGCGCTCGGATATCGGTGCGCGCGGCTCGCGCGATTGAGGAGTTGAATGCGCCACAAAGGCCGCGTTCGCCAGTGGCAACCACGACAAGGTGCGTTTCCTGCTTGCCGGTACCAACTAATAAGGTCGGGGCTCCTTCTTGCTCCACCATGCTGGACCCGAGCGAACCGAGCATGCGCTCCATCCGTTCAGCATAGGGACGCGCTGCGACCACCGAGTCTTGCGCACGGCGCAGCTTGGACGCCGCCACCATTTGCATGGCGCGCGTGATCTTCTGCGTCGATTTGACGGAGTTGATCCGAGTCCGAAGGTCTTTGAGAGTGGCCATGCGGCGGTCGCCCTAGGCGAAGGTTTTAGCGAAGGCGTCGAGCACGCCTTTGAGTTTTTCGACGGTTTCAGACGAAAGATCACCTGAGTCGCGAATCGCCGTCAGGATTTCACTGTGCTTGGACCTAACCTCTGTGAGGAGTTGCTCTTCGAAGGCGCCGATCCTGTTGACCGCCACTTTATCGAGATACCCGTTCACACCAGCGTAGATCGAGATGACCTGTTCCTCAACCGGCATCGGCTGGTACTGGGCTTGCTTGAGCAATTCGGTGAGGCGTTCGCCACGCGCCAAAAGGCGCTGGGTCGAGGCATCAAGATCCGAACCGAACTGGGCAAAGGCCGCCATTTCCCGGTACTGCGCAAGATCAAGCTTGATACCGCCGGCAACCTTTTTCATGGCCTTCACCTGTGCGGCGGAGCCCACGCGGCTGACCGAGATGCCGACGTTAATGGCAGGGCGAATGCCCTGATAGAACAGGTCTGTCTCGAGAAAGATCTGACCGTCCGTGATCGAAATCACGTTGGTCGGAATGTAGGCCGAGACGTCACTGGCCTGGGTTTCAATGACCGGCAACGCGGTTAGAGAGCCACCACCCTCTGAATCGTTCATCTTCGCCGCGCGCTCGAGAAGGCGCGAATGGAGATAGAACACGTCGCCCGGATAGGCTTCACGTCCTGGCGGACGCCGAAGCAGCAGCGACATCTGCCGATAGGCGGTGGCCTGTTTGGTCAAATCGTCATAGATGACCAGGCCATGCATGCCGTTGTCGCGGAAGTATTCACCCATGGTGCAACCGGCATAGGGCGCCAAGAACTGCAGCGGGGCGGGATCGGACGCGGTGGCGGAAACGACGATGGTGTATTCCATCGCGCCAGCGTCCTCGAGCGTTTTCACGACCTGCGCAACCGTTGACCGCTTTTGGCCAATGACAACGTAGATGCAATACAGGCGCTTTGATTCGTCGCCCGACGCGTAGTTTTCTTTTTGGTTCAAGATCGTATCGAGCGCGACGGCCGTCTTGCCGGTCTGGCGATCGCCAATGATCAGCTCGCGCTGACCGCGGCCCACCGGGACGAGCGAGTCGAGGGCCTTCAGGCCCGTCTGCATCGGCTCGTGCACCGACTTCCGCGGAATGATGCCAGGCGCCTTAACCTCGACCTCGCGACGCTCGGTCGAGTCGATCTCGCCCTTGCCGTCAATCGGGTTACCTAGTGGATCAACCACGCGGCCGAGGAGGCCTTTGCCCACCGGCACGTCCACGATGGTGCCGGTCCGCTTGACCGTGTCGCCCTCTTTGATACTGCGATCATCGCCGAAGATCACAACGCCGACGTTGTCGGTTTCGAGGTTCAGCGCCATGCCGCGCGTCCCATCGGGAAACTCGACCATTTCACCGGCCTGGACGTTGTCCAAGCCATAAACACGGGCGATACCATCGCCCACGGAGAGGACTTGCCCAACCTCCGTGACTTCGGCATCGCTGCCAAAGTTTGCGATCTGTTGCTTAAGAATCGAGGAGATTTCAGCGGCGCGGATATCCATCAGCCGGCACCTTTCATTGCGAACTTGAGGTTCTGGAGTTTCGTACGAAGAGAGCTATCGATCATGCGGGAGCCGATCTTGACGATCAGCCCGCCGAGGAGTGAGGGATCGACTTTGGCGTCGATCTGGACGTCGCTGCCGACCGCCGCTTTGAGTTGGGCGCGCAGGACATCGAGTTGAGCAGCCGACATCGGATGGGCCGAGGTTACTTCGCCGGCAATTTCGCCACGATGACTGGCCATCAACTGGGCAAAGCCCTGCACCATGCCAGGAAGTGCGAAGAGACGGCGATTACTGGCCACGAGCCCCACGAACTTCTGGGTCAGCGATCCAAATTGGGCCTTTGCCATAACGGCATCGAGGGCCCCCGCCTGAGCGGCACTCCCGATGACCGGGCTGCGGACAAGACGGTCGAGATCGGCGCTGTCGGCGATCATGCGCCCGAGCGACGCCAAATCGTCGGCTGTTTGATCTAATGCGCCCTCGTCGGTCGCGAGATCGAACAGAGCCATCGCGTAGCGTCCGGCGATACCAGAAACGTTCATGTTGTTAGCTGCCAAGTGGGACGCCCCTCCAACGCTAGTGCGGTGGGTTAACCTATTGTTTTTCTTTGACAAATTAGCGGCACGACGAGAGTGCCAAACCGCTGTTTTCGGGCGAGATAACTAGCATACAGATTTCCAGCTTGCAACAGCGCTCCAGACGCCGAAAGGCGCAGAAAACCTGGAAAATTTGGGCGGGATATCAAAGAAAGCCATAGGGATCGACGTCAACCGCAACCCGAACCGCCCCCGGGACCCGGACTTTGGCCAGCCAATCCCGGATAATCGGCTGAACCGCAACACTTTTTTCGGCTTTGAGCAGCAGCCGGAAGCGAAATCGCCCGCGCAGCAGTGCCAGCGGGGCAGGCGCCGGACCCAAAACCCGCACCTGTTGGTAGTGCGGGGCTGCGCGGCGCAGGGCTGCGGCGGTTTGACGCGCCGCAGCCTCAGACCGGCTTGAGACAATAAGGGCCACAAGGCGCCCATAAGGTGGCATGTCGTGGTCACGCCGGGCGGTCAGTTCGCGGTCGATGAAATCCTGGCGTTGGCCCGAGGCCAAAGCGGTTAAAACTGGATGCTCGGGCAAATGAGATTGCAGAAAGACCCGGCCGGGGCGGCTCTCGCGCCCAGCACGACCCGCCACTTGGGACATCAGCTGGTAGGTCCGTTCGGCGGCGCGCAGATCACCACCGGCCAACCCAAGGTCAGCGTCGACCACGCCGACGAGGGTCAGCAGTGGAAAGTGGAAGCCCTTAGCGATCACCTGGGTGCCGATCAGCAAATCGATTTCGTGATTCTCAATCGATGCAAGCATGGCTGCGGCGCGGGCGGGGCTTGTCAGGGTGTCGCTGGCGAGCACGGCGACCCGCGCCTCGGGGATGCGCTCGGCAACTTCTTCAGCGAGACGCTCAACGCCGGGGCCACAGGCCGCAAATTTTCCGGTCGCTTCGCACGACGGACAGGCCGTCGGCACGGCCGTCGCATAGTCGCAATGATGGCAGCGTAGGCGGCTACTGTGACGATGCTCAACCAACCAGGCCTGGCAATTGGGGCATTGGAACCGGTGCCCGCACGCGCGGCACAGCGTGAGGGGGGCGTAGCCCCGACGATTGAGAAACAACAACACCTGTTCGCCCGCCTCGATGGTGCGATGGACTTCTTGTTCCAACGTGGCTGAAATCCACTGGCCGGCCGGCAAATCCTCAGATCGCATGTCGACCACCGATAGGTCGGGCATCTGCGCACCACCGTGCCGCTCAGGGAGCATCACGTGGTGGAATTTATCGGCCGCAACATTGACCACCGTTTCGAGTGAGGGTGTGGCAGAGACTAGGACGACCGGACATTGCTCGAGCTGGCCGCGGACGATGGCCATGTCGCGCGCGTTGTAGGCGACGCCCTCTTCTTGTTTAAACGACGGATCGTGCTCTTCATCCACAACGATCAAACCTAGATTTTCGAACGGTAGGAACAAAGCGGAGCGGGCGCCGACCAAGACGGGGACGCGGCCTTCCGACACCGCGCGCCAAACCCGGCGGCGCTCAGTGCGCGACAGTTCGGAGTGCCATTGGGCTGGCGCCACACCGAAGCGGTCGTGGAAGCGTTCTAACCACTGTGCGGTTAGCGCGATCTCCGGCAGTAAGACCAAGACGGCGCGATCGTGACGCAGCGCTTCGGCAACGGCATCGAAATAGACCGCGGTCTTACCCGAGCCGGTGACGCCTTCGAGCAGCACCGGCGAAAAGGTGCCTCGCGCAACACGGTCGGTGAGATCCGCGGCAGCGGTGGATTGATCCGGCGACAGCGTTTGCCGGCCATGATCCGGTTGGGGAATGGCGAAGGGGCGCTCGGCCGGGACCTCACGCCCAACCAAGGCGCCCACGTCGGCAAGGCCCTTTATGACGCCGCTGCTAACCGCGGCCTGCTCGGCCAGTTCAGCGGACCGGCGGGGCACGTTGTCCCGAGCAACATCGAGAACCCGTTGGCGTGCCGGGGTCGTGCGCGGCGGCACGGTATCGCCCAGGATAAATACCTTTTCCAAAGGCGGCCGGTCGAACGCTTCGGGTGCTGACATGGCCATACGGAGCACGCTACCGGGCGCCGAAACCGTGTATTCGGCGACCCAATCGATCAGGCGCCGAAGCGTGGCCGTGAATGGCCGCACCGGCATAACGGCGCGCACCGACTTTAGTTTGGCGGGATCCATCTCGGTGTTGGCGGCTTCAGCGGTTTCCCATACAACGCCCGTGACCTCTCGGGTGCCGAGCGGCACACGGACGACCGCACCGGGCCCAGCGTCGAGCGCTGGTGGCAGGATGTAGTCGTACGGCGCGCCAAGCGGTAGTGGGAGGAGAACTTTGACGCGACGCTGGCCGCCACCGGAACTGGTACCCGATTCATGCATGCGATACACTTTGGCAGGCGCACCTGACAACGCCAACATGGCACTGACGCGCAACCGGTACGGCACCAAAGGTTTCAATGCAGTTTTTTGTAGACACCGCCGACATCGACGACATTCGCGATCTGGCGGCGACGGGCCTTCTCGACGGGGTGACTACCAATCCATCCCTCGTAGCCAAGAGCGGTCGAGATTTCTTCGACGTTTTGAAAGACATTTGCGCGGTGGTTGACGGTCCGGTGAGCGCCGAAGTCACGGCGACCGGCCACGAAACCATGGTGGCCCAGGGGCGCAAGCTCGCGGCGATAGCCAATAATATCGCCGTTAAGGTGCCCCTGACATGGGACGGCCTGAAAGCCTGTAAGGCGCTACGCGCCGACGGTACGATGGTGAATGTCACGTTGTGTTTTTCGGCGGCCCAGGCCGTTTTGGCGGCGAAAGCCGGGGCGACGTTCATCTCCCCCTTCGTCGGCCGGTTGGACGACATAGGCCAGGATGGGATGGATTTGATCCAAGACATTCGCACCATCTACGACAACTACCCCGCGCTTGAGACGAAGATCCTCGTCGCCTCGATCCGCCACCCCACCCATGTATTGCAATCGGCGCTTATCGGCGCCGATGTGTGCACCGTGCCACCAGATGTGCTGCGCAAACTGGCCCAACATCCATTGACCGACAAAGGCCTCGCGGCATTCCTTGCCGACTGGCAGGCAACCGGCCAGGACATCTAGGGGCTACTTTTTTGGCGCGCTCAGAAACACCGACCCGCAAGCCCAAGACGCTGACCGCCAAGGACGTGGCGGCTCACCTGGCCGCGAACCCGACATTTCTGAATGAACACCCTGAACTCATCAAAGTTTTGGCGCCCCCGTCGCAGAACAAAGCCGACGGCGTGTTGGACATGCAGGCGTTCATGATCGAGCGGCTGCAGGGCGAGTTGCGCACCCTACAGTCGCGCCAAAGTGAGCTGCTGTCGGCGAGCCGGGTCAATCTGTCCAGCCAGGAACGTATCCATACGGCGGTCTTGGCCGTCATAGAGGCGCGCACCCTGGAAGACATTGGCCGCATCGTGGCGGAGGACTATCGATCTATTCTCGATGTCTCGACCTCCACGTTGTGCTTTGAAGAGACCGGTAAGAGTAGCCTGCACAATATTATCTCGCTTTCTCCAGGGACGATTGCCGAGATCATGGGCGACCGCCAGATCTTGTTGCGCCACGACATCAACGGTGACAAACGACTTTACGGCGACGACGCGGCCAAGGTGCGCTCGGACGCTCTTGTCCTCTTTGATGTTGGCAAGGACGGGTCAAGCGGCTTGTTGGCGCTAGGGAGCTACGAGCCGGATCGCTTCCACCCCGGGCAGGGCACAGAATTTCTCGGGTTTATGGCACGGGCGATCACGGGATCGCTGCGCGCCGGACTCAATGCCGCATAGCACGCCGACAGCGACCTGGTCGGCCGCCTCGGATGCTGCCGCCGCGGCTGACGGTTTCCTCGGATCGCTCGCCATCGAACGGCAATACTCACCACACACCGTTGCGGCCTATCACCGCGATCTCGAGTCGTTTTTCGCATTCGCACAGGAACATCTGGGCGCGCCGTTGAGCTTGGATGGCGCCAACGCGTTAGCAGTGTCTGATTTTCGCAGCTATTTGTCTAAACGACGCGGCGACGGCATCTCCGGGACGTCGTTAGGGCGCGCGCTTTCAGCGCTGCGCAGCTTCTTCCGTTATCTCGACAAGAACAATCTGGCCTCGAACCAAGCAATACGCAGTGTCAAACGTCCCAAAACACCCCACTCTGTCCCCAAGCCCCTGAGTCCCGAGGCGGCATTGGCCAGCATCGACATGGTCGATGCGCTCGACGTGCTGCCTTGGATTGCGGCGCGGGATACATCGATTCTTACGTTGTTGTACGGCTGTGGCTTGCGCATCTCGGAAGCACTGGGGTTGCAGCGCGGCGACGTGCCGTTTCGTGATGCCATCCGTATTGTCGGCAAAGGCAATAAGGAGCGCGTCGTGCCGGTCTTGCCCGTCGTGGCTGAATCGGTTGAGGCGTATGTCGCCCTTTGCCCGTTCGTGATGACCGCCGACGGCCCGTTGTTTGTCGGCGTGCGTGGCAAGCGATTGAATGCGGGGGTGGTGCAGCGGCAAATGCGCCAAGTTCGCATTGCGCTGGGTTTGCCGGACACGGCAACCCCGCATGCGCTACGCCATAGCTTTGCCACCCACCTGCTGTCGAGTGGCGGTGACCTGCGGAGTATTCAAGAGCTTCTGGGACACGCATCCCTCTCGACCACGCAACGCTATACCGAAGTCGATACGGATCATTTGCAGCGCGTCTATCGCGAAAGCCATCC
>JAPKDI010000387.1 GCA_026421105.1 Alphaproteobacteria bacterium
GATGCTTGAAACAACAACGACCACCCCAAAGGATCCCATCATGAAAAAATCTTCCACAAGCCGTCGTGACTTTCTGAAAAAGTCTGCGGTCGCCTCAGCCGTGCCAGTGGCTAGCTTTACTGTACCTTACTTTGCCTGGACCGAGAAAGCGTATCCAAACTTCGCGAAGAACGATCGCATTGCCGTCGGGGTGATTGGCTGCGGTGCGATGGGAAAGGGCGATGCGGGGCGGGCGAAGTTTCACGGCGCGGATATCGTGGCGGTTTGTGACGTCGACTCGACCCACACGGACATCGCCAACAAGAAAGTGGCTGACGGTAAGGCCGACAAGTACTCCGACTATCGCAAACTTCTGGAGCGCGATGATATCGGTGTGGTGATCGTCGCCACGCCCGACCACTGGCATACGCGCCCGCTGATCGACGCCATCAAGGCAGGCAAGGATGTCTACTGCGAAAAACCACTGACGCTCACCGTCGGCGAGGGCGAGCTCGTGCAGAAGGTGCTTGCCGACCACCCAGACCGGATTGTTCAGGTCGGGACGCAACAACGTAGCGATGTAGTGTTTTTTCTCAAGGCGCTCGCGTTGGTGCAGGAGGGACGTCTCGGGAAGATCAAGCGAGTGCAATGTGCCGTCGGCGCAACGCCCGCCACGATGGATTATAAAAAGACCCAGCCGCCGGCCCATTTGAATTGGGACAACTGGCTCGGTCAAACGCCCAAAGTCGATTATATTCCCGAGCGGTGCCACAACAATTTCCGCTGGTGGTACGAATACTCCGGCGGTAAAATGACCGATTGGGGAGCACATCACGTCGATATCGCCCGTTGGGTAATCGGCGATGAGGCTGGCGATGGCCCCGTGAGAATTACAGGGACGGCAACGCACTCGGTGCCGTTTAAGGATGGGTATCCCACGATCGACAACCAGTACAACACGGCCCAGGAGTTTAACATCACCTGCAAGTTTTCCAGCGGTGTCGAATTGGTGATCCGTCACGACACCGACAATGGAATTCTGATCGAAGGCACCAAGGGACGCATCTTCGTCAACCGCGGCAAGCTTACGGGCAAAGCGGTCGAAGAGCTGCTAAACAATCCGCTGCCGGCCGACGCCTTGAAGAAGGTGTACAAAGGCGTCGAGCCCTACACCGACAACAAATGGGGTTGGTCCAACCATTGGCATCAGTATCTCGACTGCGTCCGCGAGCGTCGCGAGCCGATCTCCGACGTCGCCAGCCACTTGCAGGCGATCGACCTTTGCCACATGGCGAACCTTTGCATCCGCCTCGGCGAACCGATTCGCGCCGACGATCCGACAATCGTCAAAGGCCGACCGCTGACTTGGGATCCGGCCAAACGCCTGTTCGTCGCCGACGAACAGGCCAACAGCTTTCTCAAGCGAAAGCAGCGAGCGGGTTACAAGATCCTCGGCTAAATCCCCATGAACCAGATACGGCAACAGCCAGTTGCTACCGTGTCCCGCTCCGCACAACGCAACAACTGGACAGGTCCCAAGACTGTCCGCTATAACTACGGTCTCCGGGTCGTCGTTGCAGCCGACAGGTAGAATTGAGACAAGACCCTAGCAGCCTGTTGAAAAACTCAGATGTGTAGGGATTCAACTTTGGGACGATATGAGTATGAACTACTATTCCTTACGATTTGCTGGAGCCGGAAATTTCATGATCAAGAAAACGTGCCTCGTTGCTTCTTTCCTGCTGATTGTTTCAACAATCGCATGCATCTCACTTGCCTCTGAAACCGACGGCGCAGACAGCTCG
>JAPKDI010000388.1 GCA_026421105.1 Alphaproteobacteria bacterium
TGATCAGGTCAAGGAACCGCAGGCTCTGGGTGAGCCACACAACGCCCGTCAACGTTACCGAGACCACAAAAATCGGTCCGGCTAACTGACGGAAGATATAGCTGGTGAGGCTACTCATTGAACTACTATAGCGCATAGGCAGGGCGGTTGAACCGGACAAGATGGTTGTTCAGGCTTCGGAGTGAGACGGCTTTTCTTCGTGTCGCCGCTCACTATGATGGCGCCCCAATCCACTGCGCACCACGATCCCTTGCCAAGGAGCACAGACGATGAGAGTCGGATTTACCAAGATTTCCATGCTGGTCACCGGTGTACTGGTGGTGCCCGTGCTCGACGGTCGCAAACTGACGGCAACTGGCGCCGCTGTCGACAAACGAATGGGCGGTGCCCTGGCGCGAGCTCTCCGGGGTGGTCACTTTACGGGTGGCGCAGGTCAATCTGTTGAAATTGCCGCGCCAGCCAGCCTGCGGGCGAGCCGCGTTATCGCGGTAGGCCTTGGAAAGGCGGCCCAGATCACTGTACTCACGCTCGAGGCCGCTGGTGGCAGTGTCGCGGGGCGCTTGCTCCGTTCAGGTGAGACTTCGGTGTCGTTCATCGCGGACCCGATCAAAGGTTGCAAGTTGAAGTCAGCGGCAATCGCCGCCCGGTTTGCGATCGGTGCGGTCCTCGGCAGCTATTCGTTCGATACATATCTCACGAGGCTCAAACCCTCACAAAAGCCATCTCTAAAGTCGATTAACGTGATGGTCGCCAATCAGAGCGCCGCCCGAAAGGTTTACGCGCCGCTGGCCAAAGTTGGGGACGGCGTGTTTTTCACCCGCGATCTGGTCACCGAACCCGCAAACGTTATTTATCCCAAGACGCTGGCGCGCGAGGCCCGAAAGCTCTCAAAGCTGGGCGTCAAGGTCGAGGTCTTGGGCCGAACGAAGATGGAACAACTTGGGATGGGCGCATTGCTTGGGGTCGCCCAAGGCAGTGCGCGCGAGCCCCAAATGGTGATCATGCGTTATGACGGCGGTAAGCGCGGACAGGCGCCGCTCGCGTTTGTCGGCAAAGGTGTCACCTTCGATTCTGGCGGCATCTCCATTAAACCCGCCCAAGGCATGGAAGACATGAAATGGGATATGGGTGGCTCGGCGGTTGTAATCGGGTTGATGAAGGCCTTGGCTGGGCGCAAAGCGAAGTGCAATGTCATCGGGGTCGTCGGCCTGGTGGAAAACATGCCTTCTGGAACTGCACAGCGTCCTGGCGATGTCGTGAAATCGATGTCGGGTCAAACGATTGAAGTTATCAACACCGATGCCGAGGGTCGGTTGGTTTTGGCGGACGCCCTTTGGTACACGCAAAAGCGCTTCAAGCCGAAACTGATGATCGATCTAGCGACGCTCACCGGCGCGATAATCGTGGCGCTTGGCAGCGAACAGGCTGGGGTCTTCTCTAGCGACGATAAGTTGGCAAAACAACTTCTTGAGTCCGGCAAGAATGTCGCCGAGTTAATATGGCAACTGCCAATCTCGGCGGAGTACGACAAAATGATCAACAGTGACATTGCAGATATGAAGAACATTGGCGGCCGCGGTGCCGGTAGCATTACCGCGGCGCAATTCCTGCAACGCTTTACCAACGGTGTACCGTGGGCACATCTCGATATTGCTGGCGTTACCTGGAGCGGCAAGTCCAAGCCGACAGTTCCCAAAGGCGGCACCGGCTTTGGGGTTCGATTGCTCGACAACTTCGTCGCGGAGAACTACGAGAGATAGGCCGCAATGACAGAGGTCTCTTT
>JAPKDI010000389.1 GCA_026421105.1 Alphaproteobacteria bacterium
CCCTTTTTGGCCGGTAGGGTCAAGTAGACAAGCATCAATGCCGGACTGGAACGACATCCCGCCCGTCTCTATATTCAGGCAACACTTTGTCGCCACTACCCAAAGAAACCCGCAGGCATATGCACAGCAATGAACGTTTGGCCGCATGCAGGACCTGGATGCAATCCCGGCACTACGACGCCCTGATCATCCCCACCAACGACCCCCATTTTTCGGAATACGTCGCCGAGCACTGGCAAGCCCGCCAATGGCTGTCGGGCTTCAGCGGCTCAGCTGGCACGGCGGTTATCACCGCCGACCAGGCGATCGTCAGTGTCGACTCCCGCTATTTCCTCCAAGCCGAAAAACAGTTGGCCCCAGGTTTCTCCGTGCTCAAGCAGCAAGCAGCCCATACAACCGGGTATCTCGACTGGATCGCCGATGAATTGCCGGCTGGCAGCACAGTCGCCATTGATGACAGACTCTGCTCCGTCAACGGCGTCACGGATATTGGCGCGCGGTTGGCGAAAAACGACATCGAATTACAGCTATGCGAGGACCCCTTCGTCCAGTTGTGGTCTGATCGCCCGCCCTTGCCCAACTCCGAGCTATTCGAACTCGACATCGCCTATAGCGGTGTCTCACGCAAAGACAAGCTGCAATCGTTGCGCGCCGCACTCGCCGGACGCGCCTTCTTGGTAACCGCCTTGGACGAGATCGCCTGGCTGCTCAACTTGCGCGGCAGCGACGTGGAGTTCAACCCCGTGTTCTACGCCTGGTTGCTCATTGAAGAAAAGCAGGCCACGCTATGTTGTGATAATCCCATGCCGCAAAACGTGCGCGATGCGCTGACAGCCGACGGCATCACATTGCGTCCCTATGCCGACATCGCCGAGTTGCTCGACCGGGAAACACTGACCGTTCACTGCGACTGCGCCCTGCTGCCCGCGCAACTCGGCCAATACGCGGTCGACCTAGCTTCGCCGATCACATTGCAGAAAGCCATCAAAAACACGACCGAGTTGACCAATTTGCAGCAGGCGATGCTCAAAGACGCGCGGGCTTTGCAGGCCTTTTACCGCTGGCTGAAAAACGAATCTGAACAACGGACGCTAAGCGAATGGGATTGCGTCGAACAACTCGACACCTACCGGGCGCAGCAGGGTAACTATATCGGGCCGAGCTTCGCGGCGATCGTCGGTTCGCGGCAAAACGGTGCCATCGTGCATTACCACCCAACCGCCGAGCAATGCGACCCTGTCGCACCCGGCGTCTTGCTCATCGACTCTGGCGGACAATACCTCGAAGGCACTACCGATATCACTCGCACTATCTGCATCGGCGAACCGACGCCCGAACAACGCACGCACTACACGCTCGTATTGCAAGGGTTGATCGCACTAAGCGAGGCGGAATTCCCGCGCGGCACCACCGGCAACCAGATCGAGGTGCTCGCCCGCCATCCACTGTGGAAACGCGGTCTCAACTACGGGCACGGCACCGGCCACGGCGTCGGCTATTTGCTCAACGTGCACGAAGGACCACAGTCTTTCGGTAGGGGGGCGGCGGCAAAAAATATCGCCTTGCAACCCGGTATGCTGATCACCATCGAACCGGGATACTACGTGCCCGGAAGCCATGGCATCCGCAACGAGAATATGGTGGCGATTACCGAGGCCGAAAACGAGGGTTTCTTGCGCTTCACTACATTGACGGTGCATCCATTCGACACGGAGATGCTCGACGACGAATTATTGGACGAGCGCGAGCGGGCATGGCTCGCCCAGTACAACGCGCACTG
>JAPKDI010000390.1 GCA_026421105.1 Alphaproteobacteria bacterium
CCGGTAGTAGGCACGCGCCTAGACGCGGTCCCCCCAG
Organism: Alphaproteobacteria bacterium; assembly: GCA_026421105.1. Next base: position 38 of record JAPKDI010000390.1, read on the forward strand.
GAACCGGCGACTATATTTCTGGCCCAGCACAAGTGGGCTAAGACCCCAGCGGCGCTCTGGTAGCAGCCGTGTCGGGGCGTTTGTGTACGTGGAACGAAAGTGAACGGCGAAGGTAACTATGCCAACTATCAATCAATTAGTTCGCAAAGCGCGCGCACGGCCGATCAAGGCCAACAAAGTACCGGCCATGGAGGCGTGTCCCCAGAAGCGGGGCGTGTGCACGCGCGTCTACACGACCACACCGAAAAAACCGAACTCCGCGCTGCGCAAAGTAGCTCGTGTTCGTCTTACCAATGGGTATGAGGTCACCAGCTACATTCCCGGTGAAGGTCACAACCTCCAGGAGCATTCGGTGGTTATGATCCGTGGTGGTCGCGTTAAGGACTTGCCGGGCGTTCGCTATCACGTGATCCGCGGCATCCTTGATACGCAGAGTGTTAGCGACCGTCGTCAGCGCCGGTCCAAATACGGCACGAAGCGGCCGAAATAGCGGGGGCGAGAGAACATGTCACGACGCCACGCTGCCGAGAAACGCGAAGTCCTCCCTGACGCCAAATTTGGCGACAAGGTTGTGACGAAGTTTATGAATTCGTTGATGTTCGCAGGCAAGAAATCGACAGCCGAAACTATCGTTTACGGCGCGTTCGAGAAGATAGCGAGCAAGAGCAAGCAAAACCCAGTTCAGCTCTTCCATGATGCGCTGGGCAATGTGAAGCCTGATCTTGAGGTGCGGTCTCGCCGTGTCGGAGGCGCGACCTATCAGGTGCCGGTCGAAGTTCGCACAGAGCGCGCTCAGGCCCTTGCGATCCGTTGGGTTATCAAGGCAGCGCGCGCAAGAAGTGAAAGAACAATGACGGAGCGGCTCGCGGGTGAGCTGCTCGACGCATCGGACAACCGCGGGTCTGCGGTCAAGAAGCGGGAGGATACCCACCGGATGGCGGAGGCCAATAAAGCCTTTTCGCATTACCGCTGGTAGGCCTTAGGACCCGAAGTCATGGCGCGTACAACCCCCATCAATCGTTATCGCAACATCGGCATCATGGCGCACATCGATGCTGGCAAAACGACGACGACCGAGCGCATTCTTTTCTACACTGGCGTTTCTCATCGCATTGGGGAGGTCCACGACGGTAATGCCGTGATGGACTGGATGGAGCAGGAGCAAGAGCGCGGCATAACGATTACATCGGCGGCGACGACCTGTTTCTGGAATGAGAACCGGATCAACATCATCGATACACCGGGCCACGTTGACTTTACTATTGAGGTCGAGCGCAGCCTTCGCGTCCTCGATGGTGCGGTCGCTGTTTTCGATAGTGTGGCTGGCGTTGAGCCGCAGTCCGAGACGGTTTGGCGCCAGGCTGACCGCTACAAAGTTCCGCGCATTTGTTTCGTAAACAAGATGGACCGCACGGGCGCAAATTTTTTCCGTACCGTGGATATGATTGTCGACCGGCTAGGCGCAAATCCCCTTGTGATCCAGTTGCCGTTGGGCAGTGAGAGCGATTACCTTGGTCTGATTGATCTGGTCGAAATGCGCGCGGTGGTCTGGGAAGACGAGACCCTCGGTGCCAAATTCAACTACCAAGCCATTCCGGCTGAGTACGCCGAGCAAGCTGCTGAGTACCGTGCCAAGTTGGTCGATGCGGCGGTTGAGCAAGACGATGCCGCGCTTGAGCGTTACCTGGAAGGCAACGAGCCAGACGCCGACACGCTTCGGCGCTGTATTCGTAAGGGTGCGAT
>JAPKDI010000391.1 GCA_026421105.1 Alphaproteobacteria bacterium
GGTAGCGATACCAACGTTTTGTTAGTGCACAGCGGGTTATCTCGGCATGGCGATGGCTGGACCGGATACCGCGACGCAATGGCGTCTGAGGAAGGCTGGCCGTACTGCCTGGAACACTTTCGCGCGGCCGCTAGCTAGTGCTTACCCGAGAAACGAGTTCAATTCTTGGCGGGCTGCTGAAGCGTCGATCGGTCCGGGTTCAACAATCAAGAAGGAAGCCTGGGCCCATCGCACCGCTGCCTGATCACTCAACGGCGGCAACGCCGCTGCAACAATCTGCATGGCCGCGAGATCGCCATCGCAGTGCAAAACGACGTCGCACCCCGCAGCAATACTGTCCCGTGCGCGTTTCGCGAAACCGCCCGAAAGTGCCCTCATGTTTGACGAAATATCGTCACTCATAAGCAAACCCTCAAACCCGATTTTTGCGCGGATGATGTCTTCTATGATCAAAGCAGATGTTGTTGCCGGGTGTGCGGGATCAAGCGCGCTGTATAGTACATGAGCCGTCATCGCGAGCGGCAATTCGCGCAAATCTCTGAACGGCGCGAAATCTTGCTCAAGGCCCTGGAGCGTAGCATCCACCACGGGCAATTCGGCGTGGCTATCGGCACCCGCACGACCATGCCCCGGAATGTGCTTAACGACGGGTAGCACGCCAGCTGCGATCAAGCCGTCCGCGAAAGCACGCCCCAAGGCGGCGATCGCTTCCGGTTTGGTATGAAAAGCTCGGTCGCCAATGATGTCATGACTGCCCGGCACAGGAACGTCGAGAACAGGCGCACAATCGACGTTGATGCCGTTGCCGCGTAAATCTGCCCCGATCAGCTGGCCGTTTAGCGTCGCCGCACGGCATGCGTTGTCAGGATCACTGTCCCACAGGTCGCCGAAAGATCGTGCCGGCGGCGGATGCCGCCAATATGGACCTTGTAGCCGCGCAACCCGACCGCCTTCTTGGTCGATGAGAATGGGGGAGTCAGCTTGCCCGGTCACCCCGCGAAGGTCGGTGCATAGCGCGCGAACCTGCTCGGGCGTTTGGCAGTTCCGCGAAAAGAAGATGAACCCGAGCGGCATGGTCTCGGCAAAAAACGCTCGTTCGCCGTCCGTCAGAGTCGTACCACTCAAACCAAAGATCGCTGAGCATGTCATCGGGAGGGTTTAGCACGGTTCGCTGTGGCGTGCTGCGGTGCTAGCCTTTGGCCATGGCACAGGAACGAACGCACGTTACCGGACGAATCGACTACATGTACGACACGCCCGAACAGCAGGGCACCAAGATCGGCCAGGAAACGTTCTCCATAACGCGGTTCGCGGACGGGCGGTTGATCCAACGCGCACTCTGCCGCATCGATCGGCCGTGCCTCGACGTCGAGCGCGACTCAGTTATGGCCGTCGATGCCAATTGGCAACTCACGGAGGCCTTCGTGCGCATTGAGACCGGCGGGCTGTTCACCGGTAGTGCTTAGTACACGTTTTCTGCAACACAAGCTGAATGCGCCGCCGACACGACCGGCGAAGGCCGCAACACCTACCGGCAGCCACTGAACGGTCCATTTTCGTTCTGCTGTCACGCACTCGTCGGCGACGCGTGGATGATCGCGGTAGGTGACCCGGGTCGTGACGGTGCACGAGATCGTTGGGACCTGCTGACGTCGACGCTAAACAAGCCGGGCGCTAGCGGGCCTGCGTTGGCCTACATCCCCCACGGCGTCGAACGAGTCGGGCGCGAGACATTGACCGTCGCGGCTGGAACATTCGAGACAACCCACTATCGGTGCG
>JAPKDI010000392.1 GCA_026421105.1 Alphaproteobacteria bacterium
CCGTTCCATGATTGACCCGTTTGGCCGTGAGATTACATACCTTCGGGTATCCGTGACGGACCGGTGCGACTTTCGGTGCGTTTACTGCATGTCTGAACATATGACGTTCCTGCCCAAGCGAGACGTACTTTCGCTGGAGGAACTCGACCGATTGTGCTCGGCGTTTGTGCGCAAGGGTGTCACCAAGCTGCGGCTCACCGGCGGGGAACCCCTGGTGCGCAAGGACATCATGACGTTGTTTCACGGGTTAGGCCGTCACCTGGTGACCGGCGCACTTGAGGAACTAACGTTGACGACGAACGGGAGCCAACTCGACCGCTACGCCGACGAGCTTTATGCGGCGGGGGTCCGACGGATCAATGTGTCGCTCGACTCTCTCGATCCCGACAAGTTTAAGAGCATCACGCGATGGGGCGACATCGACAACGTGATGCGAGGGGTTGCGGCCGCGAAACGCGCCGGGCTCGCCATCAAGATCAATACTGTGGCGCTGAACGGCATTAACAACGGTGAATTCGACCGCCTGATCGCGTGGTGTGGTGATCAAGGTTTCGACCTCACGTTGATCGAAACCATGCCGATGGGCGATATAGACGGCGACCGTTCAGCTGATTACCTCCCGCTATCGACGGTGCGCAGCGATCTTGACAAACGCTGGCACCTTGAAGATATCGACTACGAGACCGGTGGTCCGGCGCGCTACGTCCGAGTGAAAGAGACCGGTGGGCGTCTCGGCTTTATTACGCCGTTGACTCATAACTTTTGCGAATCGTGCAACCGAGTGCGACTCACCTGTACCGGAACGCTCTACATGTGTCTGGGCCAAGCCGATTCGGCAGACCTGCGTGCGCCTCTACGGGCCAGCGAGCCAGATGCCGAACTGGACGCCGCCATTGATGCGGCTATTGCGCGAAAACCTAAGGGACACGATTTCATCATCGATCGCACACATCGTGGGCCCGCGGTCGATCGTCACATGAGTGTCACAGGCGGCTAGACTCGCCGCCTTAGCGGATCAGTACTTGATGGGAAAAGGTGTCGCCGTCAGAGACGCTGATCTGCTCGAAGCCCATCATCTTGGCTATACCGAAGAACGCAAAGAAATCTGCGACGCCAAGCTATTGAAAGGACTGCGTCGTCCGCACTTCTGCGGTGAGCTGTGCCAGCAACGTGCGGGCACAGAAAACGTTGCCAATGGCCGTATCATTGAGCACGACAGTGATGAGTTCTTGCACTTCATCCCCTTTATCGAAAATCGCGAACTGCGGTGGGAACCGCGCACGCAGCTGCTGTGCCGTCATCCCGGTAACGAACCCAATGCGTGACCCCCAGGTGGCGTGGGGCAACGTGACGGCGCGAGCGACATAGGTCTCCTGGCTCACGGACTCCGGGTAGTAGTAACCTTCATACTGGCCAATCTTATCCTTGGCCTGCGCCGGGGTCCCAAAACAACCGAGGCAAATTAGAGCTAAAGCCCCCACCGAAAAAATTACTTTGCTCAAATACTGCGCCACAGGATCTGCCCTGATGCGGGAGCCGAAGCGGCCAGGCAACGCCAGCGGTACGCTGGTGCCCGATAAACGTTGGGCTATACTTACCTCCCCCTTCCTCGCACCCTGGATACCGTCGCCATGCCGGACCGCATTACTGTCAGTTTTGTCGCGAGCCGTGCCAAAGAGGCGCAAAACGGGCTGGCGCGCCTCAAACGGCGTTACAAACATGTTCCGCCTAGCAAGGGCGATGTCATCGTCGCGCTGGGCGGCGACG
>JAPKDI010000393.1 GCA_026421105.1 Alphaproteobacteria bacterium
TGTGACCCTCGCACGACTTCTGATTTTTCAGATGAGCGGTCGTAACACGAAATAGCGGCCAAGCCGAAAGCCACTTGCGTCTTGCTCCCGGAGCGCCCCGCAGGTGCCCGCCGCCACGAAGACCACCAAGGCTCCGTCGTTTAAGGATTGTTAACGTTGCTGACCTAAGCTCGCAGCCGATTACAAGCGAAGGAATAGGAATGACCGCACTGCAATCACCCGGGGCCCAGTCCGGCGCGATATCGCAGGAACGATCTCCTCAGGTCACCGACCTCCAGTCTCCAGCTTTCGCATACGAACCTGCGAGCTCCCTTCTCGAACAGGCCTCCTCGCACTTGATACAGGGCAAAGGTCAGTCAGCAGAAGAGTTAGCGTTACTCGCGCTGCGGATTGCGCCGAGTTCGCCCGACGCACGGCTTATCCTGGCAGCCTTGGGAATCACCCAAGGTCGCCACCAGGACGCTAATCAATATCTGCGCGGAGCCAAGTCCGATCTCACCGATCTCCAGCAACGCGTTTATACCTTGGACGCCGCCGTTGTGGCGCGCCTGTCCCGCGGACTGCCGAAGCTCACCCCATGGGCGGGCCATTTGGCCGCCGGACGACAATGTAATCACCTCGGCGTTCTGTCACCTGATGAGGGCCGCGACCGTCGTCCAGCCCGATATGTCGAAACACGCCTTCCCCGCGTTGCTGATGGCGAGGGATTCTCGGAATGGTTCTCCACCGCCCAGGCCATTGCCCGGGCGAAGCGCAGCTTCACGATGGTCTCGTTGGGCGCGCATTATGGCAAGCCCATGGTCAACGCCGTTCACATGCTGCGCGCCGTCCGGCCCATGCCCTATCGACTCGTTGCCGCCGAAGGCGATCCTAACCTGGGCCCTATGTTGACCGAACATTTCCGCGAAAATGGCGTCGGATCGACCTCGCTCACCCACATCAATGCGGTGGTCGGCGCCAACAACAAGCCGGTGCTTTTTCCATGCACCGAGACTCGGACCGGCGCCAACAGTGCGCTTACATCGGTAGCTTCGATCGACGCGTTTGTGGCGGCGATCAACGACGGTGGCCATGCCGAACGCGTGGTCGCCAGTCTGCTTCGCGACGACGACACGACTAGAATAACCACAACGCTGGCCGGAACCGGCGTCCAGGCTGAACTACGGCTTATGAGCTCGGTCACCTTGGGCGACTTGCTCGGTCCTCTGGACTGCGTTGACTACCTTGAGATCGACATTCAGGCAGCCGAGTACCGCGCCGTGCCGCCATTCATCGATTTGATCGCACGGCGCGTCGGTTGGATTCACCTTGGAACCCATACCCAGGTCGTCCACGACGCAATGGCAGAGATGTTCAAGTCCAATGGTTTTAGAGTTGAGATCGATTGGAATCCGGAGGCGACCTACGAAACACCGGACGGTTCGTTTCGCACGCAAGATGGCGTGCTCGCCGTCGCCAACCCGAAATACGACTAAGCGCCGGCGGCCGGACGCTTCGCTGGTTAGCGCTTGGGGGTCAGGCCTTGGCCGGCCCGCAGTTCAAGAATGGTGCAGCCGAGCGCCGCCATGAGGCTATTCGCGGCTTCCATTTACTTAGCGTATGCCGACCAACCGTAGTCTTTGAACACAATAACGCGGCCTGGGACGACCCGGTCGAATAGCACGTTTAGGGCGCCACGTTCGGCGCGCGGTGCTGCGAACCTCGTCATCACTGCCTATGGCCATGTGCCGTGGAGCGGTCTCTATACTGAACGGCTCAGG
>JAPKDI010000394.1 GCA_026421105.1 Alphaproteobacteria bacterium
ATCCGGACGCGCCGCATCAGTCCCAATTCTTGATCTGCACGTCGTGTCGCCGAGTGGCTGAACTCAGTGATCCAGTCATCGAGCAACGTGTTGAAATAAAAGCGTCTGGTGCCGGATTCCAAACCGAACGGCAGACTCTCGAAGTAACTGGCACATGTGACGCATGCACTGAAGTCGAATGAGTATTACCGAATCTCTTTCGGCCGACGCGGCTGTTTTAATTGAAGCCCACGGGCTGACGAAGCGTTACAGCGGCCAAATAGCGCTCGATGCTGTTGAATTGACTCTGCGACGAGGGGAACTGACGACTTTGGTCGGGCCAAACGGTGCGGGCAAGACAACATTGGTACGGTTGCTGTTAGGATTGGAGCGGCCAAGTTCCGGCACCGTGCGCGTAACCAAGGGTGTAAGGATTGGCTATGTGCCGCAGCGTATTCACGTCGATGACGCGCTACCGATTACGGTGCGGCGATTCTTATCCCTAGATGGCGCGAAGCGCGTGACTATCGAAACCGTATTGGCTGAGGTAGGGGCGTTGCAGGTTCTCAACTCGGCCCTGCAAACAGTTTCGGGCGGGGAGATGCGGCGGGTGTTATTGGCGCGTGCGTTATTGCGCGACCCCGACCTCTTGGTACTCGACGAACCGACTGCCGGCGTGGATCTCAACGGACAGGCCGAACTGTTCGATCTGATCAATACAGTGCGACAGCAGAAAAAATGCGCGGTACTGATGATCTCGCATGACCTCCACGTAGTCATGGCAGCCTCAGACCATGTCTTGTGCATGAACCATCACGTTTGTTGCAGCGGCACGCCGGACACGGTTAGCGAACATCCAGAATACCTCGCCCTGTTCGGCCCCAAGGCGGCGCGTACTCATGCGATCTACACCCACGACCACGACCATGTGCACACTGTGGCGGGTGACGTCGTGCCGCTTGGCTCCAAGCAACTATGACCCTAGACGATTTTGTTGTGCGTGCGACGATTGCCGGCATTGGCGTTGCGTTAGTGGCAGGGCCCCTGGGCTGCTTTATCGTGTGGCGACGGATGGCCTTTTTCGGGGCCACAATGTCACATGCCGCACTATTGGGAGTGTCATTAGCGTTCTTGCTAAACATCGACGTGACGCTGGGAATCATCGGTGCCTGCACGGTGACTGCGGCAGTCTTACTTTCGCTAACACGTCTCAAAATCCTGCCGACCGACGCGTTGCTGGGCCTGCTAGCCCATGCAGCCTTAGCGTTGGGGCTGGTTGCGATTTCGTTCCAAGAAACGCTGCGGATTGATCTGATGAGCCTTTTGTTTGGCGACATCTTGTCGGTGTCACGTGGCGATTTGGTTTGGATCTTGGGCGGTGGTGCCGCTGCCTTGGCCGTCTTAGCAGCGATCTGGCGACCGTTATTATCGGCCACAGTGCATGAAGAGCTTGCGCTGGTTGAAGGTGTGCGGGTGCGATTTATCCATATGGCGTTCGTTCTGGTCATGGCGGTGGTGGTAGCGATCGCGATGAAGATCGTCGGCCTGTTGCTCATTATCTCGTTGTTATTGATCCCGCCCGCGGTGGCGCGGCGCTTTGCTCGCACACCTGAGGTTATGGCCCTTGTTGCCGTGCTTGTCGGCGCGCTGTCAGTAATCGGCGGAATCAAGGCTTCCTTGGCCTGGGACACGCCAGCCGGACCGTCTATTGTCACCGCCGCGACGATCCTCTTCGTTGTCTCGCTCCCCC
>JAPKDI010000395.1 GCA_026421105.1 Alphaproteobacteria bacterium
TGGGTGCTCGAGCGTCTTGCCAAGGTCCAAGACGAGCAGGAACAGGACATTTTCGTCGACGCCGAATTGAAATTCGACGGCGAGACAATCTCGACCAACCTCACGGTGCTGCCCCTGGTCGGCGGTGAGGACGAGAAACTCGGTTTGATGTTGATGGTCGAAGACATCAGTTCTGAGAAGCGGATGAAGTCGACCATGTCGCGCTACATGGACCCCGGCATCGCTGACAAGCTTATGGAGAGCGGCGGCGACGACGTCATGGGCGGGGCGAGCCAGAAAGCTACTGTTCTTTTTTCCGATATTCGAGGATTTACAACCCTTACCGAGGAACTTGGGGCGCAGGGAACGGTGTCGTTCCTCAACGAATACTTCACCATCATGGTCGATTGTATTGGGCGCGAAGAAGGCATGCTCGACAAGTTCATCGGTGACGCCATCATGGCCGCGTTCGGTCTGCCAATCGCCCACGACGACGACGAAGACCGGGCTGTTCGAACGTCGATCAGCATGATCCGCGAGATGTGGGCCTGGAACAAAGAACGTGAGTCCCGCGGATTGATGCCGGTCGATATGGGAATCGGACTAAACACCGATAGCGTTGTGTCAGGGAACATCGGCTCGCCGAAACGCATGGACTACACGCTCATCGGCGACGGCGTGAACCTGGCCTCGCGCCTTGAAAGTGCCTGTAAGGCCTATTCGGCACGCATCCTAATCAGCGATCACACATACAAATTGCTACGCGGGACGTACCGTATTCGCGATGTCGATATGGTGGTGGTCAAAGGAAAGACAGAGCCGGTTGGCGTATACGAAGTCCTCGATTATCACACTGATGAGACCTTCCCGAATCTCATGGACGTGGTGAACTATTTCAACGAAGGCATGAAGCACTATCGGCGCGGTTTTTGGGATGATGCCATCGACAAATTCCAAGAGGCGTTTACGCGCAATCCAAACGACAAGCTTTCCCAGACCTATGTCGAGCGCTGCGAGCTTCTCAAAGCCGAACCGCCAGGCGATGAGTGGAACGGCGTCTGGGTGATGACCTCTAAGTAATTAGCGCGCGGCAGCGCGTTCGAGTGCGATCACACCGGGCAGCTCTTTTCCTTCCAACCATTCCAAGAAGGCGCCACCTGCCGCCGACACATAGCTAAAGTCGGTGTCAACGCCAGCCTGCGCCAGCGCCGCCATCGTATCACCGCCCCCCGCTACGCTTAGTACATTGCCTTCGCGCGTCAGCTTTGCCACTTCCTGCGCAACAGCGAGCGTTCCTCGATCAAATGGTGGCGTTTCAAAGGCACCGAGAGGCCCGTTCCATACTACCGTTCGGCATTGGCTCAGAACTTCCTTCAACCGCGATACTGAATCGGCCCCAATATCAAGGATCATGGCATCTGTAGGCACAGCCGAGATGTCGACGGTGCTGTTTGCGACGCCGGCCGCTAATGCATTGGCGACGACAGCGTCCCCCGGAAGGACAATTTCGCATCCAGCGCGCTCGGCTGCGGCTTCGACCTCGCGCGCGGTACCGGCAAGTTCGGTTTCGCAAAGGCTTTTGCCGATCCCGACCCCTCTAGCCGACAAGAATGTGTTGGCCATGCCACCGCCAATCGCGAGGTACTGAACCTTTGAGACGAGGTTTGTCAGGGCGCCAAGCTTGGTAGACACTTTTGATCCGCCGACAATCGCCGCAACGGGCCGCTGAGGCGCGTCGAGAGCCTT
>JAPKDI010000036.1 GCA_026421105.1 Alphaproteobacteria bacterium
CTTGTGCTTGATTTGGAAGCTGAGCGGCTTCAAGACTTGTTACGCCGCCTGACCATGTATCGTCTAAGAGCGGCGGTTGATCTCGTAGATATTTCCAAGGACCTGTCCGTCTTTGCGGTGTTCGGAGAGGAGGCAGACGGTTTGGGAGATAAATTGCCAGGGACGTTTGTGCGCGACCCACGGAGCACCGTTCTCGGCCATCGTCTCTACAGCGTCGGTGACTCGCTCCCCGATTTCACCGCAATCGGAGCCAAGGTCGTCGGCCCCGAAGCATATGATGCGTTCAGGATTTCAGCCGGTGTGCCTGACGGTAGCCGTGACATACCCGTCGAAAAAGCTTTCCCGTTGGAATATGGCTTCGATTCCCTTGGGGCAGTCAGCTACGAAAAGGGATGTTACATCGGCCAAGAACTCACGGCGCGGACACATAATCGCGGCAAGGTTAAGAAGGCTCTATACCGCGTGCGTTTTGAGACGAACGTGCCAACCGCCGGCACCGCAATCCGCTCAGGCGACACGGAGGTTGGCGAGGTCTTGACGGGCGCCGGTCAATACGGACTTGCACACCTCCGTATTGATGCCGCTGAAGCCAACCAGCAGCTACACGCTGGAACCTCGCTAATTGTCGAGCGTGTCGAAGCGCCGGTCGCACCTCCAAGTTGATCGGCCGCCGCCAGCGCAAACCGACGCACCCGTTAGAGACGAAGATGTAGGTGGTGGAAAAATTAATATAGGCGGTCGGAGCAAGCAATCAGGTGCAACTCCGGATCATTCAGCGAGCGCTGCTTGAGCCGCCGCTAACCGGGCGATGGGCACGCGATAAGGAGAGGCTGAAACATAGTCCAAGCCGACGCGATGGAAAAAGTCGACCGAGGCTGGATCGCCGCCGTGCTCTCCACATATTCCCAACTTGAGGTCGGGGCGTTTTTCGCGCCCGCGCTCGCAAGCTATCCGAACAAGTTCACCAACGCCCTCTTGGTCGATTGACACAAATGGGTCGACCTCAAATATCCCGTTAGCGCGGTAATCCTCCAAGAAGTTCCCAGAATCATCGCGACTAATCCCTAGTGCAGTCTGGGTTAGATCATTGGTGCCGAAACTAAAAAACTCTGCGCTTTCCGCAATATCGCCGGCTCGAAGTGCCGCGCGGGGAAGTTCGATCATCGTACCCAGCAGGTAGGAAAGCGGTCGATCTCGTTCCTGTCGCACCGCAGCGGCCACGTCATCGATACGAACTTTGATGATCTCAAGCTCACGTTGCGTTGCGACCAGGGGCACCATTACCTCAAGAACAACGGCCTCGCCGGCCTCGGCTTCAGCGTCCAGAGCAGCCTCAAAGATGGCACGTGCCTGCATTTCATAGATCTCTGGGTAGGAGACACCGAGTCGACAACCACGATGACCCAACATCGGGTTGACCTCTTTGAGACTTGCTGCACGCCGCCGCAGTTTTTCCGGATCTGCCCCTGCCGCTTTGGCAACCTGCTTGATCTCCGCCTCCGTGTGAGGAAGAAATTCGTGGAGAGGCGGATCAAGCAGCCGCACAGTCACCGGTAGCCCGTGCATGATCCTGAACAGGTCATAAAAATCTTGTCGCTGCATCGGCAAGAGTTTTTCAAGTGCGGCTCGGCGGCCGGCTTCATCATCCGCAAGAATCATCTCCCGGACCGCAATAATTCGGTCAGCGTCAAAAAACATGTGCTCTGTCCGGCAAAGCCCTATGCCTTCTGCACCGAATTCTCGTGCGGTCCGCGCATCGCTTGGCGTCTCCGCGTTTGCACGAACTTTCAATCGCCGCACGCCGTCTGCCCAGCCCATCAGCCGTCCAAAATCGCCCGACAGTTCCGGCTCGATCGTGGCGACCTCGCCCAACATCACTTCACCTTTGGCGCCATCAATCGTGACCACGTCACCTTTCTTGACGACCCGATCCAAAACGGTGAACCGTTGGTTCTTGTAATCAATTCGAACAGACCCGGCACCTGATACGCACGGCGTTCCCATACCGCGTGCTACCACCGCCGCATGGCTCGTCATGCCACCTCGGCTCGTCAGAATGCCCTGGGCGGCGTGCATGCCGTGGATGTCCTCTGGACTCGTCTCTTCTCTGACAAGCACGACCTTCTCACCAGCGTTCGCGAGCGTCTCAGCTTCGTCGGCGCTAAACACCACGGTTCCGCAGGCCGCACCCGGCGAGGCCGGCAGGCCGCGCACGAGGACGTCCCTCACCGCATTGGGGTCAAGTGTCGGGTGAAGAAGTTGATCCAATGATCCCGGCTCGACGCGTTTGACCGCCTCGATCTCACTTATCAAACCTTCTTCGACCATGGTGACCGCAATGCGTAACGCTGCGCGTGCCGTGCGCTTTCCACTGCGGGTCTGCAGCATCCAAAGTTTTCCTTCTTGGACGGTGAACTCGATGTCCTGCATGTCGCGGTAGTGGGCCTCCAACGATTTATAAATGCCTTCTAGTTCCCGGAAGACGTCCGGCATGAGTTCCTCCATCGAAAGCAATTCGGACCCATCACTCTCGCGCGCCGCGCGCGTCAGGTGCTGCGGGGTGCGAATGCCGGCGACAACGTCTTCGCCCTGCGCGTTAACAAGGAACTCACCAAAAAATTCCTTATCGCCGGTCGACGGATTCCGGGTAAACGCCACGCCGGTCGCCGACGTGTTGCCCATGTTGCCGAACACCATGGCCTGGACATTGACCGCAGTACCCCAAGCAGCCGGGATATTGTGTAGCCGACGATAGGTCACGGCCCGTTGGTTCATCCAGGAACCAAAGACTGCCCCCATCGCACCCCATAGTTGTTCGCGAACATCCTGAGGAAAGGGTTTTCCCAACTCACGCTCGACCAGCCCCGCATACATGCCGACTAAGCGCTGCAGATCACTGGCATCAAGATCGGTATCTCCGGCAACACCCTTTTCGGCTTTGAGTTGATCAAGGAGTTCTTCGAAATTGTGATGCTCAACCCCAAGGACCACGTCCGAATACATCTGGATGAATCGGCGATAGCTGTCCCAGGCAAAACGCTCGTTGCCGCTGATCTTCGCGATGCCTTGTACGGTCTCGTCGTTTAGACCGAGATTCAGGACGGTATCCATCATACCGGGCATCGACGCCCGCCCACCGGATCGAACAGAAACCAGCAAGGGGCGCTGCGGGTCACCGAACGTCGCACCAACGGTCTCTTCGATCTTAGAAAGTGCTTTGTCCACTTGCTCTGCAAGATCGGCGGGATAATCTTGATTATTATCGTAGTAGGCAGTGCAAACTTCGGTTGACGCAGTGAACCCGGGCGGCACGGGCAACCCGAGGTTACTCATCTCGGCAAGGTTCGCGCCTTTGCCGCCAAGTAGACTGCGCATTTCAGCACGGCCCTCTGCGCTGCCGTCCCCAAAACTGTATACCCATTTCGTCATACGCCGGTCCTACCCCTCGATGTGAGAGAAATCTGCAATTTGGTTGAGGGTGCCGCAAATTTGCGACAGAAGCCGAAGGCGGTTCGCGCGAAGTTCCCCGTCGTCAGCATTTACTTTCACCTGATCGAAAAATACATCGACCGGTTCGCGCAAACACGACAACTCCGTCATCGCTTGTACAAAGTCGGCTCGCGCGACTGCATCTCCGCTCGCCTGAGCGGCTTCCTCAAGTCGTTCTGCGAGGTTGCGCTCCGCCTCATCCGTGAGCCCGTCGGCCCTTGCCGGGCCGGGATACTCTTGTCCGTCTCGCTTTTCTTCGATTCGAACGATGTTGCTGGCGCGCTTGTAGGCTCTCAGCAAATTAGCGCCATCCACGGTCGAAAGAAATCCGCGCAGGGCTTCTGCCCGCGATTGCAGCCGCAACAGATTGTCCTCAGACCTCAGTGCAAATACTGCAGCAACAAAGTCATGCCTAAATCCACGGTCCCGTAGGTAGACACGAAGACGATCTTCAATAAACGCTATCAACGCAGCGGCGTCGAAGTCCTTGGCGACGCCCGCCGCAAACGCTTGCGATGCGATTTCGAATGTTTTCGTCAAGCTAAGCGAGAGGTTATTCTCGAGGACGAGCCGGATCACGCCAAGCGCGGCGCGGCGAAGCGCAAAAGGATCTCTAGAACCTGTTGGCGTTTCGCCAATCGCGAAGAAGCCGACGAGCGTATCAATCTTATCTGCAAGGGCAACGGAAACAGAAACGGGGTTTCGCGGGCAACTGTCGGCTGGTCCTTTCGGACCGTAATGTTCTGCAATCGCCAGAGCCACGTTTTCCGGCTCACCATCGTGAAGCGCATAGTACCGCCCGATGACGCCCTGGAGCTCCGGGAATTCTCCGACGACTTGGGAGACGAGGTCCGCTTTGGACAGGCGCGCCGCAGCGCGGACTTGGTCGCGCTCTGCGCCAGGAACATGTTCGGCTATTGCAACTGCCAACGCCTCGATCCGATCAACTTTTTGATCGAGCGACCCCAGTCCCGCATGGAAAACGATATCGCGCAGTTTTGGTACTCGGCTCGCAAGACTCGCGCGGAGATCTTGGTCCCAGAAGAATTTTGCATCAGAAAGCCTCGCCCTAAGAACGCGCTCGTTCCCGGCGATGATGGATTTCCCGCCATCCGCTGCATCAAGGTTAGCGACGCAGATGAATCTCGCGGCAAGGGTTCCGTCCGAATGTCGAAGTGCAAAATATTTCTGATGACCTCGCATCGACGCGAGCAAGATTTCTTCTGGGACTTGGAGAAACGCCTCATCGAAGCGCCCGGTAAGAACGACTGGCCACTCGACAAGACCTGCCACCTCTTCGAGCAACACTGCATCCTCTACAACTCTCAGGCCTTCCTGCGCAGCGTCCAGACCATCCCCTGCTGAAATAAACGCTTCGCGCTCGCCTGCGTTGATCATCACACGCCCATCGCGCAGCTTGGCGCGATAGTCGGCGTAGCTAGCGACCGGGAACGCTGATGGAGAATGAAATCGGTGCCCGCAAGTGTGCACGCCAGAACGTACCGGTCCAAAATCAAACTGGACTGCGGAACCATCAAGGAGGCACAGAATGGAATGGATCGGCCGAACCCAGCGAGTGGCGTGCTCGCCCCATCGCATCGACTTCGGCCAACCAACCTTCGCGATCGCACCGGGGAGGCCTGAGGCCAGATACTCGGCGGTCGATCGACCATCCTGTTCGAGAGTCGCGAATAGGAAGTTTCCCTTGGCAGTCTCGCGCACTTCTATCTGGTCACGAGACAAACCGGCGGACGCAAGAAACCCCGAGATCGCCTTTTCCGGGGCATCGGCTCGGGGTCCACGTCGTTCTTCCCTAGTGTCGGGTTGTCGGTCCGGCAATCCGTCGACGAGAAGTGTCAGACGCCGCGGCGTCCAGAAAGTATCAGCGCGGTCCCACGTCAATCCACCCTGCTTGAGGCATTCTAGCACCGCGTCACGCAGGTTTTGTGCTCCTGGCGCTTGCATGCGTGACGGGATTTCCTCGCTCAGAATTTCTAGAAGTAGTTCAGCCATCGCTTTGTGACCCAGCGAGCCAGGTCTCACAGCAGATCTTCGCTAGAGCACGTACCCGACCGATGAAGGCCGCCCGCTCGGTGACACTAATCACGCCGCGCGCATCTAGAAGATTAAAGAGATGGCTGGCTTTCATGCAGTGATCGTAGGCCGGCAGGGCCAAATTCTTGGTGATGAGCGCCCGGCATTCTTGCTCAGCGTCCTCAAAGTGAGACAACAGAATAGCGGTGTCTGCATATTCAAAGTTGTAAGCTGAGAACTCGCGCTCTGACCTGAGGAAGATGTCGCCGTAGGTCACGCCAGCACCGTTCCAGTCGAGATCGTAGACGTTCTCTATCCCTTGGACGTACATGGCAAGCCGTTCCAGCCCATAGGTCAGTTCACCGGATACCGGGTTACACTCAATCCCACCCACCTGCTGGAAATAGGTGAACTGGCTTACTTCCATGCCGTCGCACCACACCTCCCAGCCCAATCCCCAGGCACCTAATGTGGGGCTCTCCCAATCATCTTCGACGAATCGAACATCGTGATTGGCAAAGTCGATCCCAATCTCGGCCAGGCTATCAAGGTAGAGTTGCTGAAAATCAGGCGGAGACGGCTTTAGAATCACCTGAAATTGGTAGTAGTGCTGCAATCGGTTTGGATTCTCGCCGTAGCGGCCATCCGCAGGGCGGCGAGAAGGCTGGACATACGCCGCACGCCAAGGATCCGGGCCCAACGCACGCAATGTCGTCGCAGGGTGAAACGTCCCCGCACCAACTTCGAGGTCATAGGGCTGAAGGACAACGCACCCTTGCCGGGCCCAATAGCCCTGCAACGTGAGGATGATGTCCTGAAAGGAGGGCGGGCGCCCGTCCATCATTGTGAAATGCGGTTCCGGCGGCTGAAATGCGCGCGCAACGTACCGAGGCCGTCGGGCTCGGTCAAGCCAACCGACCAGCTATTGGGAGTCATAGGGACACCGTGATTTTCCACAATCTTGAGCCGCCCCCAAGACAACAAATTCACCGCAAATGGAGCACCGGTCCGTTTCACCGGCAATGTTGGCATCCTTGTCGTTCCGACGGCTCAGGTATTTGAAGCCATACAGAGCGGCGCCGATGATCAAGGCAGTAAAAAGAAGTTTCGGCAGGCTAAAACCAAACATTTAGAGACCATACCGCGCCCAGATGGCGCGCGCCTCGATAGTGTCCAATAGCGCGTCAGCCCAGTGGCCACCACTCCCTTTATTTCCACCGGCGATGCCGATTCGGCGCCGTAACCAACCTTGCTCCGGGCCAAATACCCTAAAGCGCACCTTCTTGCCGTACCGCTCGCGCAGAACCGTCCTCAAATCGCCGAGGCCATCAATAAGCCCGAATTCCATCGCTTTGCGCCCGGTCCAAAACTCTCCGGAAAAAAGCACTTCCTCATCGGCCTTTAAGCGGCCCCGGCGGCGCTCACGTACCAACTCGCGAAAGGACTCATGGATCTCCGCCTGGAGCGATTTAAGGCGTTCGACGTCCTCAGTCCTCTCCGGCAAGAAAGGGTCTAGGAACGCTTTGCGATCACCGGAGGTGTGAACACGGCGCTCGATGCCGAACCGATCCAAAAGACCCTGGAGCCCGAAGCTACTAGAAATCACCCCGACGCTGCCAACGATGGAGTTCTCATTGGCAAAAATCTCATCGGCAGCGCATGCCAGCCAGTAGCCGCCGGACGCCGCTACGTCCTGCGTAAACCCAACTACCGGCAATCTTTTTTCCTCGGCAAGCGCACGTATCCTGTCAAAGATCATCGCAGATTGAACCGGCGATCCACCCGGCGAGTTAATATCTAGCGCGATCGCGCGAACGCCACGAACACTAAATGCTCGCTCAAGGACCCTCGAGAGCGTTTGTAGATTGATCGTGTCCCGCCCCCGTCCACCCGCGGCGATCACGCCGTTTAGACGAACTACGGCCACAGCGGGTTTGCGTCGGCGAAGAAATGGGATGCGCATTGCCACAACTTATGAATAGCGTAAGCCCGCGGCAAGGGCGCTACCTCGAGCGTAACCTCGGCAATCTAGCCGGCCACTAACGATCCTTCGTCGGCCAGCAGACTGGGATTCGGTTCGGCGCCGTCCACGATCAGTTGTTGCGCCGGTCGTATTCCATCCCCGCATCCTTGAGAATTGAGGTCGCACGCGGGCCGTCCTCAGAGGCGACCATCATACGACGGGGAATTGCACCAATGCTCCCTTCCAGAATGCTGGTGTGGGCGTCAAACACCACCGTTTCGATGCCCTCTCCACGAAGGAGTGCTTCCAGCCAAGAAATGAGAACGATGTCGTTGGTCCGAAATATTTCGTGCATCGTCCCCGGGGCACTCCGTGGGTTGCTTGACCGCTCCGCAGCGAGGCCCATATGCTCGCGCGGGCCTTGCGAGGCGTCAAGATAGGGGTCGCAATTGACGAACGTTGTCAAACTCGACGAAGAGCGAGTGAAATCCGCGGAAGCTTTAGACAGGCTGAAATCCCTGGTCGCGAGCGACCTGGAACGCGTTAATCAAGTCATTCTGCAGCAAATGCAGAGCCGCGTTCCGCTGATTCCGCAGCTTGCCGGCCACCTTGTCGTGTCCGGTGGAAAACGAATCCGGCCGATGCTGACGCTTGCCGCCGCCAAGCTCTGCGATTACGATGGCACGCGGCACATCAACCTTGCCGCTTGCGTCGAGTTCATACACACCGCAACCCTTCTTCACGACGATGTCGTCGACGACAGCGCATTGCGTCGCGGCGTCGAAACCGCAAACGCCCTATGGGGGAACGAGGCAAGTGTCCTCGTCGGAGATTTTCTCTTTAGCCGGGCCTTCCAAGTAATGGTGGCCGACGGCTCATTGCGGGTTCTTGATATTTTGTCGACTGCCTCGGCGGTAATTGCCGAGGGTGAGGTTCACCAGCTCCTGACGACCAACGACACGACGACTAGCGAAGATACATATCTAGACGTCATTGCCGCCAAAACAGCCGCTCTCTTTGCGGCCGCTTGCCGCATCGGCGCCGTGGTCGCCGATCGTCAGCGTCAAGAAGAAGAGGCCCTCGATGGTTACGGTAGAAACCTCGGGATCGCCTTTCAGCTCGTCGATGACGCATTAGATTACTCTTCTCACTCCATCACACTTGGCAAGACCGTCGGCGACGATTTTCGCGAAGGCAAAATAACGTTGCCGGTGATCCTGGCGTACCGCAGAGGCAACGACGAAGAACGCCAGTTCTGGCACCGGACCCTCGAAGAGGGCCAACAGGACGATACCGATATTCAAAAAGCCGTTGGTATGATGAAAAAATACCAGGCGCTACCTGACACCGTTGAACGCGCGAGGCACTACGGCGCCAAGGCTAAGGACGCTCTTGGCATTTTTTCCAACACCGACGAGAAACAAATACTGCTGGACCTTGTCGACTTTTGTATCGACCGCAGCCACTAGACCTACATCTACTCGGATTCTAGGAATAGCGAGCTTGGCGCGCCCGCAGTACCTTGCGAGCCGGTGGACGCAACGCTATAAGCGCCCTCTTCGGAGTGTAGCTCAGCCTGGTAGAGCACTACGTTCGGGACGTAGGGGCCGGAGGTTCAAATCCTCTCACTCCGACCA
>JAPKDI010000396.1 GCA_026421105.1 Alphaproteobacteria bacterium
TCGGCACTATGCGCGCCGAAACCGGGCGGTTCGGTGTACGTCCCAGCGGGTGTTCGATCAAACTTGATTGGAGTCCCGATTGTCCGGATGCGCCCCGCATCCACGACCATGCCCCGGTGGGCAGTGTGTTCGTGGTTCATGGCGTCCGGCACCGACAGCACTGCACCTGCTGGAATTCCAATCGACATCAGGCGTTTGGCCAGCGTCTCGCCATCTTGCTCTGCGAGCAGGCCCTCAAGGGCCGTACGCAGCTCTTCTTGATGACCGAGACGATCTGCGTTGGTCGCAAAACGGGGATCATCGGCAATCTCTGGCTTTCCCAGTTCGTCGCACAGGCGGTGGAACTGCCGGTCATTACCTACGGCCAAAAACAAGTTGTGGCCGGCGGTGGGGAAGAGGTCATAGGGGGCAATGTTGGGGCTGCGGTTGCCCATCATCTTGGGAGGCTGGTCAGTCATGAACCAGTTGTGCGGGTAAGGCAGCATGATCGACAGCGCCGCGTCGTACAGGGTCACTTCAAGGAACTGGCCTTTCCCTGACCGATGCCGCTCCTGGGCCGCCATCAAAATGCCGATGGCCGTATTCAAGCCGGTCACCATGTCGACAATTGAAACCCCAACGCGCACCGGTCCGCTTTCGGGATCACCATTCACGCTCAGCAAGCCCGACCACGCCTGGATCGCACCGTCATAGCCCGGCATTCCGCCCAAAGGTCCATCGCTACCGAAACCGGTAATCCGCGCGTGCACGAGACGCGGAAAGCGTTCTTGCAGCACGTCAGGACCAATGCCCCAACGTTCCATCGTGCCTACTTTGAAGTTTTCGATGACGATGTCGGCCGTTTCCAACATCCGCATCAGAACTGCGCGGCCTTCATCCTTCGACAGATCCAGCGCGATACTGCGTTTGTTGCGGTTCAGACTGGCGAAATAGCCGCTAAGGCCGTGGGCGAACGGCGGACCCCACTCGCGCGTCTCGTCGCCCTGCGGTGGTTCGACCTTGATCACATCTGCGCCGTGGTCGGCTAGCATTTGCGTACAATACGGGCCACCCAACACCCGCGACAAGTCGATCACTTTCATGCCTTCAAGCGCACGATTCATATCGAGACTCCCAATGTTTCGCGCGCGAACTTCGGATAGGTCGCGGCAATCTCCGCACCGACCTCCCCGCGGATCAGGTCCAGCGTCTCGGCGTCCGGCGCCTCGGTCTCCTGCAGATCGGCGGCGACGTCGTAGTCAAATCCAGTTGCTTCCCTGATTCCCTCCAGCGACTCCCCGGGGTGAATCGACACAAGCGTGAACCGTCCGGCTGTCCGGTCGAAAGAAAACACACCCTTACCGGTCACTAACGCGTGCGGGCCACCGCGGCGCCAGACGCCCGGCGCACTGGTGCCGGTGGCGCTAATGAAATCAACTTTCGGCACCAGCACACGTGCGTTGTGGTCCCGTCGAAACAAGATGATGCGCGGGATCATGTAGTACAGGAACGCCGACCCGTATGAGCCGCCAAATCGAACCTTCGACTGGGGATAATCTCCGATCCCAACGAGGTTGATGTTGGCCGCGCCATCTATCTGGGCGCCGGAAAAGAAGAACGCGTCGACTCGTCCCTGCGCTGCGCAATCAAACAACTCTTTGCCACCGTCCGACCAAAACGTATTGCTCGGATCGCCAAGAATAGAAACCCGGGTGCTGCCGCCAGACAGCCGGCGTGTGA
>JAPKDI010000397.1 GCA_026421105.1 Alphaproteobacteria bacterium
CCCCAAGCCAGTCTCTCGGTTTACGCCGTAGTTTTGGCCGCCGCTGTGGCGGGCTTCGCGTGGTGGAATTGGCAACCGGCCCGCATCTTCCTAGGCGATGTTGGGGCGATCCCGCTCGGGTTTTTGTTCGGCTGGATGCTGTTCGAGATTGCGGGCGCGGGCTTGTGGGCTGCCGCCCTATTGTTGCCGCTCTATTACCTCATGGATGCCACGCTCACCTTGGGCCGCCGTGTGATGCGGGGTGAGCGGCTTATGGAGGCCCATCGCAGTCACTTCTATCAGCGGGCCGCGAGGCGCCTGGGTTCGCACAAACGCGTCGCCCAAATCATCTTGGCCCTCAATATCGCGCTTGTGGCACTGGCCGCTGCCAGCGCAATGCGCCCTGATACCCAAGCTTTATGGCTCGTTGTCGGCACAGTACTGACGAGCGGTGTGCTGTGGTACTTTGCGCGCGACGCCGCGCCAACCCCTTGACCGCATGACCGCCAATAACCCTCCCCCGTTTCTCAGCCTGTCGCGTGTAAGCATTGTTGCGCTCCACGACCTTGTTCAAGCGACTGTCGCTTATGAGCTGGCCGTTTGGGTGCGCCACCAAACGCTAGGCAACGATCAAGCATTCTTCTTCGATTGGCCCAACACCCTGACGTTCGTTGCGGTCTGCACCATTATTTTTTGGCGCGTCGGACTCTACCGAGGGATTTGGCACTACGCGTCATTCACCGATCTAGTGACAATCGTCAAAGGCGTGTCGCTCGGCATTTTGATCTTCTTGCCCGCCCTTTTTCTCGTCACGCGGCTTGAGAACTTCCCGCGTACCGCCTTGATCCTTGTTTGGCCGCTCCTTGTTCTACAGCTCAGCCTGCCACGTTTGGCTTATCGGTTGGTCAAGGACGGCAATCTGCGCGCAGTGTTTGAGCGCAATCAGGACGACCGTGTGCCGGTCCTGTTGGTCGGTGCCGGCAGCAGCGCCGAAGTGTTCATCCGCGAGATGAGCCGGCCGGGCACGCCCTATAGCGTTGTTGGCATCGTCGATGACAAACCGGGCCGCATCGGGCGCGACATCCGCGGGGTCCGCGTGCTGGATAGTATCGATAACTTGCCCGCTGTCATCGCAGGCCTCGACCGCAAGGGACGCAAGCCGCAGCGATTGTTGCTTGCGACAGAGAAGTTCTCCGGCGAACCATTGCGCAAACTTCTAGCACGCGCGGATGACCTCGGCATGA
This sequence comes from Alphaproteobacteria bacterium, assembly GCA_026421105.1. The sequence continues at coordinate 1,224 of JAPKDI010000397.1, forward strand.
CGATGGCCCGACTTCCGCGCCTGACTGATTTTCGCGGAGACGCTGGCGGGAGCGAAATTGCCGTTCGTCCGCTTGCGATGGAAGACCTGTTGGGCCGGCCACAGAAGGTGCTCGATCGTGACGCCATGCGCCAGTTCATCAACGGTCGGCGCGTCATGATCACAGGTGCAGGAGGCACAATTGGCAGCGAGCTCACGCGGCAAATCGCGCTCCTGGCGCCTAGCCACCTCACGTTGCTGGATAATGGCGAACACGCGCTTTACCAAATTGATCTTGAACTCGCGACAATGCATCCCGAGGTGAGCCGACGCGCAATCCTCGCCGATGTCCGCGACGAAGAACGCGTTGGGCACGTTTTTTCCGACGAAACGCCCGATCTTGTCTTCCACGCCGCTGCATTCAAGCACGTCCCGCTGTCCGAACAAAACCCGCACGAAGCTGTTCTGACCAACGTCATCGGATCTCGCAATATCGCCCGCGCGTGCGGCCATCACG
>JAPKDI010000037.1 GCA_026421105.1 Alphaproteobacteria bacterium
CGGTATCTTGACCCATCACGCCGTGCACGACCCAGCCGCTTGGACCTTCCTGGAGACCCTCTTCGGTCGGCTCGGCAGCAAGGTGGGCTGGCTCAACGTGGATGACGTCTCGCGAGTGACCCGGTGACACGATTTCGATATCCACTGCGAACGCTCCTTCTCGACGACGCCAAGGCCGTGATCGGCCTGACTGTTTCGGCAGGCCCACTATTCTTGGATGATCTTTTGCGCTTCTGGCTCTATGTTTTTTCGTTACTTACAGCGTTGTTTTTGGTTTTCACAATAAGAACGGCAATCCGCCATACGCGAAGGTTAGAACTGTCGGAGGAAGGCATTCAAATGCGCGGCTTTAGGGCACGCGGGTTCAATTGGAAGGAACTGGAGAGCGTTCAACTTCGGTACTATTCGACGCGTCGTGATCACGAACGCGGCTGGATGAGCCTGAAACTCAGTGGAGGCGGCTCTTCGGTCGCCGTGGATTCTTCGATCGCTGGATTTGAGGATATCGCGCAGCACGTCGCCGCTGCAGCGCGACGGAGCGAGGTCGACCTTAGCCCCGGCACCTGGGAAAATTTTGGCGCAATGGGCATAGAAAAAACGGAATGAAACGAGGTTAGTCGAGTACCGATGGGAAACGTCCTAATCGTTCGCAATTTGAACGTCGACTTCATGGCACCCGAAGGGCGTATCGAAGCCGTGCGCGGCGTGTCGTTCCGTGTTCCCCGAGGCAAGACCGTCGCACTTGTTGGCGAGTCGGGTTCCGGCAAGTCAGTCGTTTCCCAATCGATCATGGGTATTCTTCCGAAAGCCGGTCGGATCTCAGACGGCGAAATTATCTTTTTCGACCCCGACAAACCTCAAAACTTCGTAGATATCGTCACGATCAAAGAGTCCGAAATGCGCCGGCTGCGCGGTGGGCGCATTTCAATTATTTTCCAAGAACCGATGACCTCGCTGTCGCCGCTCCACACCATTGGCGATCAAATCAGCGAAGCGTTCCTGCTGCACAATACGGCGACCCGCGCTGAAGGCATCGACGCGACCCGCGAAATGCTCGACATGGTTGGCTTTCCCAATGCCAACCAAGCGGTCAAAACCTATCCTTTCGAGCTTTCGGGCGGCTTGCGACAGCGCGCGATGATTGCAATGGCGCTGATCTGTCGGCCTGCCATGCTGATTGCTGATGAGCCGACAACTGCTCTAGACGTAACTATCCAGGCCCAGATCCTTCAGTTAATGAAAGATCTGCAGAGCCAACTTCAGATGGCGATCTTGATGATCACCCATGACCTCGGCGTGGTCGCCAATATGGCGGATGAAATTATCGTCATGTACCATGGCAAGGTGGTGGAGCAGGGCACCCTGGATCACATCTTTCGCAATGCCGAACATCCCTACCTCAAGGCACTCCTGAAAGCAGTGCCACGCTTCGGGATGAAAAGCGACGAGCGCCTCGTCCCGATCCGCGAAATCAAAACCGAGGCGGGCAGCTTGCTGAAAACGCGCGACCCCTGGCCCGAGGGCAGCGCGACCGATCAACCGCTCCTCAGCGTGCGCAACGTCGGCAAAGAGTTTCAGATTCGGAAGAGTGGATTTTTCGGCGGTTCCGGCGGCGGCACGGTAAAAGCGGTCGACAACGTGAGCTTCGACGTGCCGCTCGGTACGTGCGTGGGATTGGTCGGTGAGTCGGGTTGCGGCAAGACGACTACCAGCAAGATGATCATGCGTGCGCTGATGGCGGACTCCGGCGAGATCATGTTCAACAATCGCGGCAGCGTGGTCGACGTTCTTAAACTGCGGGGCGCCGACCTACTCAATTACCGCCGCCGCGTGCAATACATCTTTCAAGACCCCTACAGCTCCCTGAACCCACGCATGACGGTGTTCGATATCATCAGCGAGCCGCTCGTGATCCACGACGTTGGCGACGCCGAGGAGCGCATGGAGCGGGTGCGCGAACTCATGATGTTGGTCGGCCTGCCCGTGCCTTACCTGCGGCGCTATCCCCATTCATTTTCTGGCGGTCAGCGCCAACGCATCGGCATCGCCCGGGCGCTCGCTTTGCAACCCGATCTCCTTATCTGCGATGAGCCCGTATCGGCGCTCGATGTTTCCATTCAGGCGCAGGTCCTCAATCTGTTGAAGGATCTGCAACAAGAACTCGGCCTGACCTACCTGTTCATCTCCCATAACCTGGCGGTCATCGACTACATCGCCGACCACGTCGTGGTGATGTGCGCAGGTCGCGTCGTTGAGAGTGCGCCGCGCGAGAATTTTTTCGACAACCCGGTGCACCCCTATACCAAAGCGCTTTTGTCGGCGGTCCCCGACCCCAACCCGGATCGACGCCTCGACTTCCAAGCACTCCGCGAGGACCAGGCATCGAACCCCGCAGCTTGGCCAAAACCCTACGCCTTGAACGGTTCAGACCCCTCTCATATGGTCGACTTAGGTGACCGCCATTTTGTCCGTGCCGTCAGCGAAAACCCCGTAATAGAGGACTTGCGCGCATGAGCCGAAACGCTGGTTTCTTCCGCCCCATCCTTGGCGCTGCCTCAGGACTATTGCTGGCCCTAGGAGCCCTTCAAGCCCCCGCCGGCGCTACCAATTTGCTAGAAACGCCCATGTTCAGAGATGCCGTTCGCGACGGCACGATGCCGCCTGTCAACAACCGCGTGCCCACTGAACCGTCAGTGGTGAAACTAGACGGGGAAAAACGTATTGGGCGCCATGGTGGCGACATTAAAATGCTAATCGGTCGCGCTCGCGATGTGCGTTTGCTCGTGGTCTATGGCTACGCACGCTTGGTCGGTTACAACGAACAGTTCGAGATCGAGCCCGACATTCTAAAGGCAGTAGACAGCGACGATGATCGGGTGTTCACGTTGCATTTGCGCGAGGGCCACAAATGGTCAGACGGCGCGCCGTTCACGTCTGAAGATTTCCGCTATTGGTGGGATGACGTCGCCAACAACCCGAACCTGTCACCGTCCGGACCGCCGATCGACATGTTGGTTGATGGGCAACCTCCGCTTTTCGAAGTCATCGACGAGACCACGGTCCGTTACAGCTGGGCAAGTCCAAATCCATCATTTCTCGAGCGCCTCGCCGGCGCATCGCCGTTGTTCATCTATCGCCCCGCGCACTTCTTAAAGACGTTTCATATCGACCACGCCACGCCAGAACAACTTGAGACCAATGCTGGCGGCGCCCGCAGCTGGGCGGCCCGGCACAACCGCGTCGACAATCTCTACAAGTTCGATAATCCGGATTTGCCGACGCTTCAGCCGTGGATGAATGTGACACGCCCGCCGGCCAATCGGTTCGAAGCACGACGCAACCCGTACTACCACCGCATTGACGAAGCAGGCCGCCAGCTGCCGTATGTCGACCGGGTGTTCATGAGCCAGGTCTCCGCGCAACTCATTCCAGCTAAGGCCGGTTCGGGTGAGGTTGACCTGCAGGCACGCGCCATCTCCTTCGATAATTTTCCCTTCCTGAAGCAGGGCGAAAAACGAAACAACTACGTGACCCATCTTTGGCGCGAAGCCAAAGGATCGCACATTGCGCTCTACCCTAATCTCAATATCGACGACCCCGGTTGGCGGGCATTGTTTCGCGATGTGCGCTTTCGTCGTGCGCTGTCGATGGCGGTCGATCGCGGTTTGATCAACGAGGCGCTCTATTTTGGTCTCGCCATCGAGGGCAACAACACAGTGCTTCCCGATAGCCCGCTATTCAAAGAGGAGTACCAACTCCAGTGGGCGACGTTCGATCCCGACAAATCGAACGACTTGCTCGACGCTATGGGCCTGATCGAGCGCAACGGCGCCGGAACTCGATTGATGCCCGATGGCCGGCCGATCGAAATCATTATCGAGACCGCAGGCGAAAGCACGGAAGAAACGGATGTTCTGCAGCTTGTGACCGAGTCGTGGGCCGAAATTGGCGTCAAGATTTTTAGCCGGCCCTCGCAGCGTGAGGTGTTCCGCAATCGCATTTTCGCCGGTCAAACCCAAATGGCGGTGTGGACCGGGTGGGAGAACGGCGTGCCGACGGCGCGATTTGAACCGAAAGAGCTCGCCGTTACATCGCAGCATCAGTACCAATGGCCGCAGTGGGGCCAGTTCTACGAGACAAAAGGTCGAAGCGGCGAGCGAGTCGACTTGCCGGAGGCCCAGCAGCTCGACGCCCTACACGCGGAATGGCTCGCCTCCAAGTCGCCCGACGACCGCGAGACGATCTGGCACAAAATGCTCGCCATTCATGCCGACCAGGTATTCATGATCGGTATCGTCTCCGGGGTGATGCAGCCGATTGTGGTGCGGGATGGGCTGCGCAACGTGCCCAAAGAGGGAGTCTACAACTGGGACCCAGGCGCGCATTTCGGCATTTACCGGCCGGACACCTTTTGGTTCGATCGCTAGCTCGGCTGCGGTAAGCCTCCATGTTCAACTACCTGATTCAGCGCCTGCTGATCATGATCCCTACCTTGCTGGTAATCAGCTTCTTGGTGTTCATAATCATCCAGCTGCCACCCGGCGACTTCCTATCGAACCAGCTTGTCGAACTGCAATCCCAGGGCGATAGCGCCGCGACCGAACGCATTGAGTTCTTGCGCGCGCAATACGGACTCGACCGATCCTTCCTTGAGCAATATGCGATCTGGCTCGGCGTTTGGCCGGGACCGGAAGGCCTCTCGGGCATGCTACAGGGCGACATGGGTCATTCCTTCGAGTTTGACCTTCCTGTGACCGACGTCGTCGGGGACCGCATCTGGCTGACGATCATCGTCTCATTCTCAACCATCATCTTCACCTGGTTGGTGTCGTTCCCGATCGGTGTGTACTCGGCGACGCATCAATACAGCTGGGGTGATCACAGTCTGACGTTCCTCGGTTTCCTCGGCCTTGCCACACCGAACTTCTTGTTGGCGCTTGTTCTGCTGTACCTCGCGAATGTGTGGTTCGGTACAGAGATAGGCGGTCTGATGGCCGATCAATACCTCGACCAACCCTGGAGCTTCGGCAAACTGGTATCGATTCTTGAACACCTTTGGGTGCCAGTCGTGGTGATTGGCACGTCCGGCACTGCCGGGATGATCCGGCGTTTGCGCGCCAACTTGTTGGACGAACTGCAAAAACAATACGTCACCACCGGGCGCGCTAAGGGCTTGGGGCGTTTTCGCCTGCTGATCAAGTACCCGCTCCGGATGTCGCTTAATCCGTTCATTGCGGACATTGGCAATCTCTTGCCACAGGTCATATCTGGTGCGGCCATTGTGTCGGTCGTGCTGTCGCTGCCGACGACTGGGCCGATGCTACTTCAGGCGCTCGAATCGCAAGACCAGTTCCTCGCAGGTTCGTTCTTAATGGGTCTCGCGTTGCTCACGGTGATCGGCATGTTCTTATCGGATGTGGCGTTGGCTTTCCTTGATCCACGCATTCGCCTCGGCGCGAGTGGTACCCGGTGACCGATCGTTCCGCCGACAAACCGCTCGACCACTTCGTCAGCCAAGAGCCCTTCGACCCCTATTCCATCGAGACCATGACGCCCGGCCAGGAGCGTTTTTTCATGGCCTCACAATGGAAGATGATGTGGTGGAAGCTGTTGCGCCACAAACTTGCGGTGATCTCCGGTGTCATCCTTCTGGTGCTTTACTGCTCGATTTTGGTCAGCGAGTTTCTCGCTCCATACGAGCTTAGCTTCCGCGATCGCCGTAACATCTTTGCGCCGCCCCAAGGAATCCACCTGTTTCACGAAGGCAGCTTGATCGGACCGTTTGTCTACGGCTACGACAAAAAGCTTAATCTCGAGACGTTGCAACGCGAATACACGCCTAACCCCGACAAGGTCTACAAGCTGCGATTCTTCTGCCTCGGCGATGAGTACAGATTCTGGGGACAGATTGAGGGGCGCTTCCACGTCGTGTGCCCGGCCGATGGGGGAACGTTTTACCTCCTAGGCACAGACCGACTCGGACGAGATATGCTGTCGCGAATCATTTACGGCACGCGCATCTCGCTGACCGTCGGCCTAATCGGCATCACCATCAGTTTCTTGTTGGGTATCGTGCTCGGTGGCCTGGCCGGCTACTACGGCGGCTGGGTCGACAGCTTGGTACAGCGAACGATCGAGATCATTCGATCGTTCCCCGAATTGCCGCTTTGGATGGCGCTGTCTGCTGCTCTGCCGGTGACCTGGAGTCCTATCCTTATCTACTTCGGAATCACGATCATTCTCGGGCTGATCGATTGGACTGGGCTTGCCCGCGCAGTGCGTTCAAAGCTCCTCGCCCTGCGTGAAGAGGATTTTGCGACCGCCGCTGTATTGTTGGGCGCCAGTCCGCGTCGGGTGATTGGACGCCACCTATTGCCCAGTTTCATGAGCCATTTGATTGCGTCTGCGACGCTCTCGATACCAGCGATGATCCTTGGGGAAACAGCCCTTTCGTTTTTGGGCCTCGGATTGCGTCCACCGATCACGAGCTGGGGCGTCCTACTGAACGAGGCGCAGAATATCAACGTTGTCGCGCTTTACCCGTGGCTCATGCTCCCCGTCGTGCCCGTGATCATCACGGTTCTTGCGCTGAATTTTTTCGGCGATGGGCTTCGCGACGCGGCCGATCCCTACAAGTAGAGCGCTACAGCTTTCGCAACCACAGACTGCTCTCGACGGCGCCTTCGGGAAGCGGCAGCGTTGCAATCACGCTCTTGACGATCTGCTCTTTCATACGCGTTACGGCATAGTGGCTAGACCAAAGTGGCGCAAACCCGTTGCCTTGAAGAAGTGTCGCCACGCCAAGCTGTTCGTTATAGCCGCGCCATTGCCAAGCTTTCGGATAGGCATCGGGCAGAAACACATCGTGAATATGTACTAACACGCCGGCCGGCAACCGTGGTAAGACGCGGTTAAACAAGACGTCGACGTCGGTCCCCGGCATCAAGAGATGGCTGGAGTCGATGAATAACACATCGCCCGCTAACAGTGGCGCGAACACCTCACCATCAACATCCTGAACCGTTTGCCGGATGAGGCGAACGGGAAGCGCGTCAATCGCGGCACGCGGCGCCGGATCGATAGCGGTGAAGGCGCAGGAGAAATCGCCGTCGACAATTGCCTGCACCATGAAGCGGGTCGAGTGCCCCGAACCGACCTCGATAATACGCGATGGTTTGTGATGGCGGACCATCGCATAGGCCGCCGCGCCATCGCTACGCGGAAACCAATCCTGCGCCCAGCGCGGCGACGGCGGCGGTCCCGAAAACGTGGTGAGCGTATCGGACGTCTCGTTGATAAGTTTAAGCGTTCGCGCAAAAGCCGGTTCTTGGCTCGAGAAGATGTCGGCTATCTCGGCATACTCGGGCTGTTGGTCGACGATGGTGTCGGCGTAGCGATAGGGAATAAAGAAACCACGCTGGGCCACACTGGTGACGGTCAAAAGCCCTAATCGCAATCGGCGTAGGTTCATGATCGTTTTAGGGCACGCCAAACGCCGCGTTTAGGCGAAGCTGGGTTCCGGGGTGCCAGGACGCAAGATCATACCCTCTTGGGCAACCAGCGATCCGGGTCGTATATCGACGACCTGTTTGGCGACCCCATCCATATAGTCGTCGTCATGGTCCGGATCGTGATGGAAGACGCAATATTGTTTGACGTTGGCCAGGTCGCAAAGGCGCGCGCCTTCTTGCCATGTCGAATGCCCCCAACCGACCCGGTTCTTGTATTCGTCGTCGGAGTACATCCCATCGTAAATTACGAGATCGGCACCCTCGATCAGCTTGAGGACGTTTTGATCAGGCTCGCCAGGCGTATGTTCAGTGTCCGTCAGGTAGCAGATCGACTTGCCCCGATAGTTCACCCGATAGCCCGTCGCGCCATTGGGATGGTTAAGTACGCAGGTTTGCACCTCAACTTCGGGATAGGGTTGCAACGTATCGCCCCCCCTAAAGTCGTGAAGCGACAACTTGCACTGAAATATCTCAAGCGGGACCGGGAACAGCGGCGCCATCATCAGTTCCGTGAGCGCGTAGCGAATGGTGTGTTTGGGCTGAAGGTGTCCGGCCCAAATTTGAAATTCATTGGTCGGAAAAAACGCCGGGCGGAAAAACGGCAGCCCGCACACATGATCGAAGTGGGTATGGGTCAGGTAGAGGCTCGCCTTGAGGTTCTTCTTGGTCACCAGCTCGTTGCCGAGGTAGCGCAGACCCGTGCCCGCGTCGAACACCAAAAGGTGGTCGCCACACCAAATCTCTAGGGTCGAGGTATTACCGCCGTATTTGACGATATCCGGTGCGGAACAGGCGACGCTACCTCGCACACCCCAGAATCGGACGAAAAAATCGCTGCCTGACAAGATCGGTGACCCCTGAAAAACGTGCGGCATTCTCGCTTACAGGCCTGTTAATGAAAAGGCTGAACTGGCCTATAATAGACTGTTATATAAGCTGGATTAGGCGTTCAGCCGATAGCCCCCCGGCGCGGTCACTAGCAAGGTAGCGTTCGACGGGTCGGCCTCAATCTTTTGGCGCAACCGATAAATGTGCGTCTCAAGCGTGTGCGTTGTCACCCCGGCGTTGTAGCCCCAAACCTCCGAGAGCAAGACGTCCCTCGGCACCACTTTATTGCCGATCCGGCAGAGGTATTTTAGGATCCAGGTTTCCTTCTCCGTCAGGCGGACCTTGGTCTTTTTCTCGCCATCCAGCAGCAACATCTTGGCCGCGGGCCGGAAGCTGTAGGGGCCAATCGCAAAGGTCGCGTCTTCGCTTTGCTCGTGCTGGCGCAGCTGGGCGCGCATCCGCGCCAAGAGGACCCCCAGGCGAAACGGTTTGGTAACATAGTCGTTGGCCCCCGAATCGAGGCCAAGAATTTGCTCCGCATCGCTGTCTGCACCCGTCAGCATGATGACTGGCACACTGACGTTGGCGCGACGCAGCAGGCGGCAAACCTCTCGGCCGTGGATGTCCGGTAGCCCGACATCCAGCAGAACCATATCGAAGGCGTTTTCTTTGGCTCTTTCCAGGGCCTCCTGGCCGGTTCCACTGACGCTCACCTCGAATTCCTCGTGA
>JAPKDI010000398.1 GCA_026421105.1 Alphaproteobacteria bacterium
GCCTCGCTAACAAGGCACATATCGCAGTCAGTGGAGAGATTGGGGTGGGCCATACCGGCAATCATATCTTCCATAGCGGTCAGCAACTGCGGATTAGTCTGCGGGTACGCAACACGGCTCTGCGTAACACCTAGGCGTAGCAGGGACTCGGTAACCGAGTATCCAGTTCGCATTGGCTCGAGTATCGGCACAGGCGACTGTGCCGCAATCATCGGCGCGATCGTCGCCATGCACGTGCAGCCCAAAATGATGGTATCCGCACCGTCCTCTTTGACGGCGAGCAATACCTGTTCGATCGTCCGCTCAAGAATGTCTTGGTTCCCGCTCTGCATCGTACCGATCGCAGCCACGGCACCAGATGTACTGACCACCTCGTCGTCGGCGAGGACATTTCGGATTGACACGCAGCGCGTTGCTGCGCCGGTGCTACGGAGGCGTTCCTCAGTGATGAAGTTCATTCGGGGAGGCCAAATCTTGACGACCGAAAAGTTGCGCCCGACCGTCGCGGCCATCGCCATTGTGGCCTCGCCTGCACCGACAATGGGAATGGTGAGCGCTGATTTCATTTCATCAATACCGTAGTCACCCATGGTGTTGATAAAGATCGCGTCGAAGCCCGCTTTCTGGGCTTCAATTGCGGCGTCGAGATTTGCAACGACCGAGAGCCCGCGCTCGTATGGTGTGTGCGGGAAAACCTTGAGCCGTGGCGTGATTAGCGTCGCGCTGAATCCTTCCGAGCGCACATCATCGAGCGGCGCGAGGGGCGATTCGCGGCCAATGCCACCACCCATTACGGCAATACGTTTTTCCATAGCTCGATCCTTCATCCACGAAGTTCGCTAGTGAGGCTACGGCAACACCAAACGTCGGACAACAATTGAGGCACCCGCGTTTGGCCCGCATCCTACAATAGGGCAGTATGACGATCGCATTTTTTCCGGTTCAAGCCATTTTTATCGTTGATGCCGTCTGGTTTTCGCTACTGATCAAGGTCGCCGTGACGGCGATCACAGTGATCGCTGCCGCCATTGCGGCGGAGAAAAGCGGCCCGTTTTGGGGTGGTTTGGTCATCGGGCTGCCAACATCAGCCGGCCCCGCGTACGTCATGCTGGCTATCGAATACGACGATGCCTTTCTGGCCATCAGCGCACTTAATAGCCTCGCGGGGAATACCGGCGCCGTGGTTTTTCTCGTCATCTTGACCTATGCCGCACCGCGCCTTTCAGTGGTTTCAACTCTCGCGCTGGCGACGGGAGTTTGGCTGGTAATCGCGTGGGGCGTGGGGCAAGTCATTTGGACCGTGCCGTGGGCTGTTCTGATCAATGTAATCGTACTGGCGGTAGCGCTTTGGTTAACCCGAGACATCCCGCCGGGTCCGCCAACCGGACGGGCTCTCGCGCGCCGGTGGTACGACTTGCCGATGCGCGGCTTGGTTGTCGGCGTGTTCGTCGCAGTCGTTGTCACGCTGGGCCAAGTGATCGGACCGCAGGCGACCGGCATCGTGTCGGTCTACCCGATTACGCTGACCAGTCTCGTCTTGATCGCGATGCCGCGGTTGGGTGGCCAGACGACAGCTGCGACGATGGCCAGCATCGTGCGTTCGATGATCGGCTTTTCAGCGGGCTTCCTGCTCATCAGCATGTCTATCCAGACCTGGGGGGCGGCGCTTTCTCTGTCTGCCGCCCTTTTGGTCATGATCGGTTGGGCCGG
>JAPKDI010000399.1 GCA_026421105.1 Alphaproteobacteria bacterium
TGCGACGGCTGATTCACTTCTTGTCTCCGTGAAGAAGGGTGGCTGATGCGCCTTTCCGAACTCACCGGCTCAAATGATAGTGCCTCGGCCATCGAGATTGCCGGTATCACCGCCGACAGCCGCGCCGTGATGCCAGGCTTTGTCTTTGCTGCCTTGCGCGGCGTGCGCACTGACGGTACGCGCTTCATTCCCGACGCCATCGAGCACGGCGCAGTTGCCGTGCTGGCGCCCTCCGACGTTACGGTGAAGGAGGACGATGTCTTCGTAGTGTCGGACGATAATCCACGTCGACGGCTTGCAATGATGGCGGCGCGCTTCTATCCACAGCAGCCCAAGACGATCATCGCTGTGACCGGCACCAATGGGAAAACGTCGACCGCTGATTTTGCGTCGCAGATCTGGGCGCGCGTTGGCGTGAACGGCGGCAGCCTCGGTACGCTTGGCTTGCGCACATCGGGTCGTGGTACAGAAGGCACGCTCACCACGCCTGATCCAGTTACGTTGCATCAAACCCTCGACCGGCTAGCAGGCGAGGGTGTCCAACACCTTGCGATGGAAGCATCAAGCCACGGTCTCGATCAGTACCGTCTCGATGGGGTTCGTGTTTCCGCCGCAGCCTTTACCAACATCAGCCACGATCATCTCGATTATCACGGATCGCAGGATGCGTACCTCGCCGCCAAACTTCGCCTATTTGCGGAGGTGATGCCCGAAGGCGGCATTGCGGTGCTCAACATCGACGTGCCGGAATTCGAGAAAGTGCGCGCGGTCTGTGCGTCACGCCGTCAGCTCATCATCACCTACGGGACGGACGCCCGGGCTGATTTCCGCCTGGTGTCGGCGGAGCCGGGATTATGCGGCCAAACTGTCGAGGTCGCACTCAACGGACAAACGCACCGGGTTCTCCTGCCACTTTTCGGCTCGTTCCAAGCGGAAAACGCACTCGCCGCCCTGGCACTGGTGATCGGGACGGGCGCCGACAGGGCTGCAGCGGTGGACGCGCTTGGTCACCTGCGCGGCGTTTTGGGTCGGGCTCAACTCGTCGCCGAACTCAGCAATCGCGCGAAGGTCTTCGTGGATTACGCCCACACCCCAGATGCGCTTAGTCACGTGCTTGCAGCATTGCGGCCACACACCAAGGGTCGCCTCGTTGTTGCCTTCGGTTGCGGTGGTGATCGCGATCGGGCCAAGCGTCCGGAAATGGGCCGTATAGCCGCTGACTTGGCTGACCATGTGATCGTCACCGATGACAACCCGCGCGACGAAGATCCCGCCACGATACGGCGTGAAATCCTCGTAGCCTGTCCGGACGCCGAAGAGATCGGCAACCGTGGCCGGGCAATTGCCCGCGGTATCGACGTGCTGCAACCAGGCGACTTGCTCGTTGTTGCGGGCAAGGGTCACGAGACCGGCCAAGTCGTGCGCGGCGAAGTGCGACCCTTTGACGACACCGCTGTCATTCGCAAAGCGGCGCTCGGACATGGGAGGCACGCCTGATGCCCGGCGCTGTTGCTCCTGTCCTCTGGACGGCATCCGAAGTGTTGGCCGCGACCGGCGGGCACGCAACGGGTACTGCGAACTGGCGAGCTTATGGCGTCGCAATCGATAGCCGTACAATGCAATCCGGTGATCTCTTCGTTGCCATCGCTGGCCCCAATCATGATGGCCATCAGTTTGTCGCCGACGCGATTGAGGCGGGCGCGAGTG
>JAPKDI010000400.1 GCA_026421105.1 Alphaproteobacteria bacterium
CATCGACTACGTAAAGGGCGCCAATATTGCGGGCTTTACTAAAGTCGCTGACGCGATGCTTGCTTACGGCGTCGTTTAGGCAGCTGTTTTCCAAAAAAAAGGGCGTGCTACAGCGCGCCCTTTTTTATTTATCCGAATTACCGCTCACGGCGCGCGAGAATCCGTTTGCGCCGCGGGTCTACAAAACTTAGTGGCACGGAACTGCCCACGTTGAAGTCACCATCCTGCAACAGCACCGCGTGCGAACGCGTTTCCGGGGGCATTCTTCAATGCCCGGCAAACTTTAGCCCTCCACGTTTCCTCGCCGATGACGGCAATGCTGAGAGAGCTGCCACCCGCTCCTAGCGTAGCCATGTCTAACCCAATCAACGCTCCCCCCAAAGAGTAGGCACCGCCCACCCCGTCGAATCACTACTTTGGATCGGAAGTCACGGCCGATGCAGCGTTGGGATGAACTTGCAATCCGGCGTTACTCATCAAGGAAGGGCAAGAACGTGGGCGCCCACTCTGCCATATCTGCGGGAAGGTCCTGCCACCGTGTGTGTGGATGCGCGCGATGCGCGGCCACCCCATGTGGATGATTGGGGTCCCAAATGGGCGAGGCAAGAAGAGTGGGACGAGTGTTTTCCCCCAGCATGTCGCCGGTTGGGTAAGCAAAATGAGCGCGGTAGGCGTGGCGCCACATATTTCCCGCCTTGAGCATCGCAATCACGCGGCTATGCACCATCTGGGTGTCAACAAACGGTTCTTGCTGGATGACGCCATCGCGCGTGCGCCGGTACCATGGCCAGAACAGGCCTTGATCGCGCATCGCGATCCAACATTTGACCAGATGTCCGCCGAACCAAACGGGTTCGATCGGGAAGGTATAGTTCTCATAGTAATCCGCGGAACCTTCTTGCGTGAAGTAGAGGACGTTTGACATCACCAACCGGTTGATGCGTTCGGGGTTGCGCACGGCAAGGTCAAGACCAGGTAGGCCACCACCCCACATGCCATAAAAATCAACCACATCAAGCCCGAGGGACTCGATTGATTGAGCTAAGACATCGGCATGCCGCGCAACCGTCACGTCCTCGCCAATCGTGTTATCGGACTCGCCGTTGCCGGGAAGGTCAAACGCAAACGTCGGTCGCCGCCCTGCAAGAGATTGCGTCACTCGATGCACAATCCTGTTGTCGCTGGCCGCATCGTGCTGAACCAACAAAGGCCTGCCAGGGCCCTCGGTGCGCCGGACGTGTAATTGGCCGCCATCGACATCGGCAAAGTCCTGCCAGGTACCGTCGGCCATTTTTGTTGCGCTAACCGCCGGCGGCGCCTCTCCTTTGGCATAGTTGGCAAGGACGTCAGCAACCCAGGCGTAAACCGATTCGCCGCGCCGATCGCCAAGTCGCTCCACCCGCACGTCGTCCGGCGGGGTCGCGGGTAGCCGATCGAGATAGTTCGAGGTCGGATCCCAATCCGACGCACAAATAATAGCGGGGCTTTTCATTGCCGCGACCATTGCCGCGCCATCCAGCTTAAATGCCGCCCCGTAGGGCCCGCGATAGTGATCACCTGCGCGGAGAAACTCGATCACCCCGTCGTGCAGTACTTCGGGTGCGGGTATGGGGCCGTGCATTCGCGTCGCAAGGGACGCGCGGTACCAAGGGAAAAACACGGTCTGCTCGCGGAGCCGCGACCAGAGCCACGTGAGATGACTGC
>JAPKDI010000038.1 GCA_026421105.1 Alphaproteobacteria bacterium
TGATCCCCTGTTTTCGCTCCGCTGCGCGGTAGCGCAACATCAGATGCGGAAAATCAAGATTGAATTCATGCGGCGGCACATAGGGACACTTCGTCATGAAGCACATATCACACAATGTGCAGGCATCGACGACCGGTTTAAAATCGCTGCTCGCGACAGAATCGAGCTCACCCGTTTCTGACCCGTCGATGAGATCGAATAGTCGCGGGAAGGAATCGCACAAATTGAAGCAGCGGCGGCATGTGTGGCAGATATCGCCGACGCGACGCATTTCCGCGTCGAGCGCGTCCAGGTCCGTGTACGCCGGGTCTTGCCAGTCGATGGAGTGCCGAATGGGCGCCTCGGTCGAGCCTTCTTTCATCTGAATCAAACGGGGGCGGTTGTTAAACCGCCCCCGCCCTTAAAACAGCTGGTCACGCTTAGAGGCTGTCGAGCGCTTTCTGGAAGCGGCCGGCATGCGACTTCTCGGCTTTTGCCAAGGTCTCAAACCAGTCGGCCACCTCGGTGAAGCCTTCATCCCGGGCGGTCTTTGCCATTCCGGGGTACATGTCGGTGTATTCGTGGGTTTCCCCGGCAATCGAGGCCTTGAGGTTTTTGTCGGTCGTGCCGATCGGCTCGCCGGTTGCTGGATCGCCGGTCTCTTCGAGAAACTCGAGATGGCCATGAGCATGACCGGTCTCGCCCTCGGCGGTCGAGCGGAACACTGTGGAGACGTCGTTGTAACCTTCGACATCAGCCTTTTGCGCGAAATAGAGATAGCGGCGGTTGGCCTGAGACTCACCAGCAAAGGCGTCCTTCAGGTTCTGTTCGGTTTTAGTTCCCAATAGTGCGGGCATCAATGTCCTCCTTCGACGTCTTTTTATTGATCAGAGTGATGTGGGTACGCTCAGGCAACTCGCGACCCGAAACCCAATATGGGCTCGGCTCGGGTCATGGTCAATATTAGAATCACTTTAATGAACCATGCAGCGACTTGATTTGAAACAACTTATGACTTGCGATCACTGAGCCGGATGACGACGTCAATGCGTGCGATTTCGATGCCCGCCGGTGGTTCCGGGAGGCTCGACAGATCCACTGCGACGCTCTCGATGTCTTCGAGTTCCGCGCGCGCTTCGTGAAAGAAATGGTGGTGGTCCGCCACATTAGTATCGAAATAGGACCGGCCCGGTTGGACCGTGATCTCGCGCAATAGCCCTACGCGAACGAATTGATGGAGCGTGTTGTAGACCGTTGCCAACGAAACGCCGACGCCGGCGGAACCGGCCTCGCTGTGGAGCACTTCAGCGGTTAAGTGCCGCGCGCCAGGTTCAAATAACAGGCGCGCTAACGCCACCCGCTGACGGGTGGGGCGCAAGCCAGCCGCGCGGATGCGATCCTGCGTAGTCCTGTTCTCGTCAAGTTGTTGGGGGACAGTCATAGAGGATTCATTATCAAGCCTAAGGCCCGCTGACACGCCGTACCCTCAGTCCCCGGTTACGAGGCGATTGACTAGCTGCTTCACGGTGGGCACGTAACCGTTGGAATAGAACGGATCATCCTTGAAACGGAAAGCTGCGTGGCCAGCAAACATGAGCTCGTTCTCGACCTCGTCGCTATGAGAAATGACCTGCAAGGTCTTCTGAATACAATAGCTGCGCGGGTCAGTCTTCTTGCCTGTCGTATGGCCCTCTTCTTCGGACCAGTTGGAAAAGCGGCAAGCGCTGAGGCATCCCATGCAGTCCACCTGATCAGTTCTAATCCCACGCTTTACTTCCGGGGTGACTAAAATAAAGGTGGAATCCGGGGTCTTCATCGCCTCCGTAAAGCCAGCCTCCATCCATTTTTGAGCTTGGCTTTTGTCATGCTCGGTGACGAAGACCGGTTTTTTGCGCAGGCCCAGCGAGAACTCGGTGTTGTGGCACCCGGTCGGCTCGAGGGTGTAAGCAATCTGATGCTCGGTGCGCTCTTTAAGCTCGCGCAGGAACGGATTCTCAACCGCCGATGACCACATGCCCGTGGGGCTGAACCTGTTGAGATAAATATCGCCCTCGTTCAGCTCACGCAGGCGCTGTTTCCATGCATCGGATATTGGGCTCTCTTCTGTGAGCAATGGTCTCGTACCGAACTGGAACGCGACCGGGCCCAGTTCTGGGTTATCGATCCAATCGGACCACTCGCGCAGATACCAGACACCCCCGGCCATGATGATCGGCGTGTCGTCGAGGCCGAACTCGCGCAGGCGTTGGCGCAACTCGAGGACGCGGGGGTAGGGGTCTTCAGGTACTTCCGGGTCTTCGCTGTTGGATAGGCCATTGTGACCGCCGGCGCGCCAGGGATCTTCGTAGACGACACCGCCAAGAAGCTCGCCGAACTTATGGTAGGCGCGTTTCCACAGCGCGCGGAACGCGCGGCCCGATGAGACAATAGGGTAATAGTGCACGCCGAAACGAGCGGCGATTTCGGCCACCTTATAGGGCATGCCTGCGCCGCAGGTAACGCCGTTGATGAGGTGACCGGCGCGTTCAAGTACGCCGTTCAGCACACGCTCTGCTGCCGCCATTTCCCACAAGACATTCATGTGGACCGGACCGCGGCCGCTTGCCAGGTCATAGGCAACCTTGGCCTGCGTCACGCCGCCATCGATCGAATATTTGATGAGCTCCTCGTGCCGGTCGGCACGGGTGCGGCCAAGATATTGTTGCGGGATCATTTGGCCGGCTTCATCGAACGAATCGGCATTGACGCCGGAAAAGGTGCCGACCGCACCTGCTGCTGCCCAGGCTCCCGAACTTTCACCGTTCGAGATCGCGATTCCCTTGCCTCCCTCTACCAGAGGGAGGACATCAAACCCCGAAATACGCATGCTATTGAGGGATTTCACGATTCCGCATCCTTGTCGTCACCCAAAAAGAGGGCGTCCTACTCAATATAGAACGATATCACGTTCGGCCAACTCGCAGATGCCCGGCCACACAAGAGTGACCGAGCAATTTCTGAGGATTAGGAGGTTACTCGCCCACCTCAGCTTCTTTTGCGGGGGCGCCGCCGCCTTCTTCTAAACCAGACTCTTGGTTCACAGACTTCATGCTGAGCCGGACCTTGCCGCGATCATCAAACGACAGGACCTTAACCCAAACTTCGTCACCTTCATTGATGACGTCGGTCACCTTGCCAACCCGTTCCGGGGCCAGCTCGGAGATGTGCACCAAACCGTCTTTGGAGCCGATGAAATTCACGAAGGCACCGAAATCCACGACCTTCACGACCTTGCCGCGATAGATCACGCCGATCTCGGGTTCCGCGACGATATCGCGAATCCACTTCACGGCAGCCTCGGCCGACTCGGTGTTCGAACTCGCCACCTTGACCGTACCGTCGTCTTCGATATCGACCTTCGCGCCCGTCACTTCGCAAATCTCGCGAATGATCTTGCCGCCGGTACCGATGATTTCGCGGATCTTGTCTTTGGGGACTTGGAGCGTAGTGATCCGCGGTGCGTTGTCATTGACCTCATCACGAGCGGTGCTGAGCGCCTTCGACATTTCACCAAGGATGTGGATCCGGCCATCGCGCGCCTGCGCGAGGGCTGCTTCCATAATATCCTTCGTGATACCGGTGATCTTGATGTCCATCTGCAACGCAGTGATACCCGCTTCGGTACCGGCCACCTTGAAGTCCATATCACCCAAGTGATCTTCGTCACCGAGGATATCCGAGAGGACAGCAAAACCGCTCTCTTCGAGGATCAGCCCCATGGCGATGCCCGCACACGGTGCGCGCAACGGAACGCCCGCGCCCATCATCGAGAGGGACGAGCTGCAAACCGTCGCCATCGAGGACGAACCGTTTGATTCGGTCACTTCGGAGACGACACGAATGGTATAGGGGAACGCTTCTGGTGTCGGCAGCAACGGTCGCAAGGCCCGCCACGCCAGTTTGCCGTGACCGATTTCACGACGGCCAGGGGACGCCATGAACTTGGTCTCACCGGTCGAGTACGGCGGGAAGTTGTAGTGCAGCATGAAACGCTCGCGGTACTCGCCCTCAAGCGCGTCGATCATCTGCTCGTCCTGACCGGTGCCTAGCGTGGTGACGGCCAAAGCCTGGGTTTCACCCCGGGTGAACAGAGCCGAACCATGGGTGCGTGGCAGAACGTCGTTTTCCGCCATGATGGGCCGCACCGTTTTGGTGTCGCGACCATCGATGCGAACGCCGCTGTCGAGGATCTGACCACGGACGAGACTCTTTTCCATCTTCTTGAAGACGCCCGACGCAACGCTCGCGTCGAGGCTGTCGTCTTCGGCGGCGGCCTGGTCGACCTTCTTGCGCGCCGCGGACAAAAGGTCCGTCCGCGCCTGCTTTTCACGCTCGGCATAAGCAGCTTTCAAGTCGTCGCCAACCAAGGCCTCAAGCCGCGTCTTGACGTCTGACGTATCGACGTCGGCGGGCAGCGGCCACGGCTCTTTCGCGGCTGACTCGGCCAGCGACACGATCGCGTCGATGACCGGCTGAAAGGACTCGTGACCAAACATGACCGCGCCCAGCATGACTTCTTCGCTGAGCTCCGAGGCTTCAGATTCGACCATCAGAACGGCTTCGCCTGTGCCGGCGACGATGAGATCGAGTTGCGATTCTTCGAGCTGTTCCGGTGTCGGGTTGAGTACATAAGCGCCATCGACCCAGCCCACGCGGGCGCCGCCGATCGGGCCCAGGAACGGAATGCCCGAGATGGTTAGGGCTGCGGATGCACCGATGAGCGCCACGATATCCGGGTTGTTTTCCAAGTCATGCGACAAGACCGTGCAGATAACCTGCGTCTCATTGCGGAAGCTGCTGTGAAACAACGGACGGATCGGGCGATCGATCAGACGTGACGTGAGGGTTTCCTTTTCGGCAGGACGCCCTTCGCGTTTGAAAAAGCCGCCTGGGATTTTACCGGCGGCGAATGTCTTTTCTTGGTAGTTGACGGTTAGTGGAAAAAAATCAATTCCCGCCCGCGGCGATCTTTGCGCGACGGCAGTACACAACACGGTGGTCTCGCCATAGGTGACGAGAACAGCCCCGTCGGCCTGGCGGGCAATCCTACCGGTTTCGATGACGAGCGTGCGCCCGCCCCATTCGACTTCTTTCCGAACGATATTGAACATATCTATCTTCCTTGCTTGCTGTCGGAGCGCACCCCTTGCGCGCTCCCCTGGAGGTCAACGACCTCGGGTCTCAGACGCGGGCAGACCCGCACACCAATCGCCCGCGCGCGGCGGAGCGAACTGGTTATGCGCGGCGAACACCCAGCTACTTTCTGATACCGAGTCGTTGAATAAGCTGCTCGTAACGCGAGACTTCACAGTCGCGCACATAGTCGAGCAACCGACGGCGCCGATTGACGAGCATCAGGAGCCCGCGCCGTGAGTGGGCATCCTTTTTGTGGTCTCTGAAGTGTTCAGTGAGGTTGGTGATCCGCTCAGTCAGGATCGCAACTTGCACCTCGGGCGACCCGGTGTCGTCTTCCTTGGTCGCATATTCTTTGATGAGCTCAGCTTTGCGCTCTGAAGTAATCGACATCGGTTATCTCCTATGACGAATTAAAAACACGAATCGGTTTCAAAGTGCCGTCAATCACCCGCGCCATGGCTACCGGACCAGTGTCCGATGTGGCGAAGACAATGCCGTCCTTGAGACCCGTGGAAACGCTAATTGTCTGGCCGTGGCGAAGTTTCGCCGCTGCCGCACCGTCCAAGGCCAGCGCCGGGATGTCGTCCAGCGCGGTCTCAAGCGGTAATAGTGCTTCCGCGAGGCGCGCACTATGGCTTAAGTCCTCTAGGGTGGCTAGCGAAATCGCCTGAGACTCCGCGAAGGGCCCGGCGCGAGTGCGCCTGAGGTCGCCGAGGTAGCCCAGAGTGCCTAAAGCCAGGGCGATATCCCGGGCCAAGGCCCGGATATAGGTCCCTTTCCCGCAGAAAACGTCCAGAACGGCATGACTTGGTCCGTTTTCGACCAATTCCAGCGTGAATACCTCGATTTCGCGAGGTTTGAGTTCGACCGGTTCGCCGGCGCGGGCCGCCGCATATGCCCGTCGACCATCCACCTTTAAGGCTGAGAACGCTGGCGGTTGCTGGCTCAATCGACCCGTGAACCCCGGAAGGGCCGCCAGTATCGCCGCACGGTCCGGGCGATGCGGGCTGGTGCCGGTCACGCTGCCCTCGGCATCTTCCGTATTGCGGCTCTCGCCCCAGACAACGGTGGCGCGATAGGCCTTGTTGCTATCGAGAATGTACCCCATGACCTTGGTCGCCTCGCCCAAGGCAATCGGCAAGACGCCGGTGGCAAGGGGATCAAGTGTGCCGCCATGACCGGCTTTCGCACCGTCGAACAGACGGCGCACCTTGGCGACGCCCGCGGCCGAAGAAATGCCCTTGGGTTTGTCGAGAACGATCCAGCCGTTCATTCGGAGGGTGTTTTAGCCTTCGCTCGTGCCAACAGCGTATTGATCTTGTCGGCTTCATCGAAGGTTTCGTCGATCACAAAATAGAGGCGCGGTGTAAGGCGCAAGCCAACCCGGCGTGCCAACGGCCCTTGGAACTTCGGCGCCGCGGTATTCAGTTCTTTGAGCAGCGGTTCTGCGTCACCGCCCCCAAGCGGGAATATGTAGGCGCGCGCCTGCTTCAAGTCGGCACTGACTCGAACCTCAGAAATCGTAATCGTGCTGCCAAAAACGGTGCCGTTCATGAAGTCCATTGACGCAAGTTCGTCAACGAGGCCATGACGCATGAGCTCACTGACACGTTGCTGCCGTTGGATAGCCGATTTGCTTTTTTGTCTGGGCATGGATTCCGAACCGCCGGCGGGCCGGGCTCGTGGCGAGCTGGCCTAAAGTGTGCGAGCGATCTCTTCGACTTCGTACACCTCGATGATGTCGCCCTCGTGGTAGTCCTGGTAGTTCTCCAAGCCGATGCCGCATTCCGACCCCGACCGCACTTCGCGGGCGTCGTCCTTGAAATGCTTGAGCTTGCCCAAAACGCCCTCGTGGACGACCACGTCATCGCGCAACAGCCGTGCTTTGGCGCCGCGGCGGACCGTGCCCTCGATAACCTCGCAGCCCGCGACCTTGCCCACCTTCGACACGGCGAAGACCTGTTTGATCCGCGCTTGGCCGAGGCTGGTCTCTTTGATCGCTGGTTCGAGCATGCCGGACAAGATGTCTTTCATCTCGTCGACAAGATTGTAGATCACCGAGTAATACCGGATCTCAAGTTTGTCGCGCTTTGCTCTGTCGCGCGCTTGGGCATTGGCCCGCACGCCAAAACCGATCATCAAGGCGCCGGATGCTGCCGCGAGCGTAACGTCGGATTCGTTAATACCGCCAACCGCGCCATGGACCACGCTGATGGCAACCTCGTCGGTCGACAGTTTTTCCAGCGCACCGCGGATCGCCTCAAGCGACCCCTGGACGTCGGCTTTGATAATCACCGGGAACAAGTTGGTTTCGCCTTCGGAGATCTTGGTGAACATCTCTTCCAGCGAGCCGCGGGCCGTGGCGGCCGATGCGACATCTTTGTCGCGGGCCTCGCCAGCCCGGAAGCTAGTGATTTCACGGGCGCGGGCTTCGCTTTCCACCACGCCTAATTCGTCGCCCGCCGCCGGCGCACCGTTCAAGCCGAGAACCTCGGCCGGTTCGCCGGGGTGAAGTTCGTCAATCTGGTTACCGTGATCGTCAACCATCGCCCGAACTTTGCCCCATTCGGTTCCCGCCACGACGATGTCGCCCACTCTGAGGGTGCCGCGCTGAATCAAGGTCGTCGACACCGCGCCACGGCCGCGATCGAGTTTGGCTTCGATCACGACACCTTCTGCGGGTCGGTTCGGATTTGCTTTGAGCTCGAGCAGTTCGGCCTGTAGGACGATCAACTCTTCGAGGCGATCAAGACCAGTTTTCTCCGTGGCCGAGACCTCAACGGCGATCACCTCACCGCCCAGCTCTTCGACGACCAGGTCGTGCTGCAAAAGATCACGACGCACACGATCGGCGTCCGCGTCGGGACGGTCCATTTTGTTGATGGCAACGATGATCGGCGTTTCAGCCGCCTTGGCATGATTAATAGCCTCAACCGTCTGCGGCATGATGCCGTCGTCACCGGCTACCACCAATACGACAATGTCGGTCACAGTCGCGCCGCGAGCGCGCATCGTGGTGAAGGCCTCGTGGCCCGGGGTATCGAGAAACGTGATCTTGGCACCCGAGGCCATGGTGACCTGATAGGCACCGATGTGCTGTGTGATGCCACCGGCTTCGCCCGACACAACATCCGTCGTGCGCAACGCATCCAGCAACGAGGTCTTGCCGTGATCGACGTGACCCATGACCGTGACGATCGGTGCACGCGACGCAAGATCGCCCTCGTCATCGTTATCGTGTCCGGCACGAAATCCGATTTCGACATCGGCCGAGGAAACGAGGTTCGGCGTGTGGCCGAACTCGGTCACGATGATTTCGGCGGTCTCGGAATCGATCGCCTGGTCGACCGTCGCCATCACGCCCATCTTCATAAGCGATCGGATGACATCAACGCCGCGCTCGGTCATGCGGTTCGCCAATTCCTGCACTGTGATGCTGTCGGGAATTGCGACTTCGCGGAAAACTTTCTTCGGCGCCTCTGACTCACCGGTCCGGGCTTGGCGTTTTTCGCGCTCGCGCTGACGACGAACCGCGGCGAGGCTTCGGGTCCGCTCACGATCGTCGAGCGCTTGACTCATGGTCATTTTACCGCCGCGGCGGCGTTCGCCGGTGCGGGGACGCGGCGGTGCGGGCCGCTTGATTTCCGGTCGCACGCCCGGTTTGGGGCGGCGCGCATCAGCGTCTTCTTCAGTCTCGGGCTCGCCAAGCCGCACAGCAGCCGCCTCGGCGGCTTTTTTGCGAGATGCTTCTTCGACCCGCTTGCGTTCGGCTTCTGCGGCTTCGCGTTTTTCTGCAGCCTCACGTTCAACCGCAAGACTGGCTTCTTCGTC
>JAPKDI010000401.1 GCA_026421105.1 Alphaproteobacteria bacterium
GTGGGCTCGGTCAACATGGCTCCGTGCACGATCAGCGGGAAGTACACTGTCATGGGATGAAAGCCCTCATCGATCATCGCTTTCGCGAAATCGAGCGTCGTCACACCCGTGTCCTTGAGAAAGCTGTCGTCAAACAGGACCTCGTGCATGCAGGGCCCAGGATAGGCTGGGGACATCACGTCCTTGAGCCGTGCCAGGACATAATTTGCGTTTAGGACCGCGTCCTCAGCAACTTGCAGCAACCCGTCGGATCCGTGGCTCATCATGTAGGCCAAGGCACGGACAAACATGCCCATTTGCCCGTGGAACGAGCGCATCCGCCCGTAGGACTGGCCGCCATCTCCTGCCGCCGCTTGGTCGGCCTCAGTTTCGATTAAGCGCAAGCCGTCCGGGCCTTTGACGATGTAGGGCAACGGCGCGAATGGCGCGAGCTCGGCCGACATCACCACCGGCCCCGATCCCGGACCGCCCCCGCCATGAGGCGTCGAAAATGTTTTATGCAAATTGAGATGCATAATATCGATCCCAAGATCACCCGGCCGCACCTTGCCGACGATCGCGTTGAAGTTGGCACCGTCGCAATAGAAATACGCTCCCACCGCATGGATCGCCTCGGCCACCTCGATGATCTGATTCTCGAACAGCCCGCACGTATTGGGGTTGGTCAGCATGATCCCAGCCACGTCGTCATCTAGCTTGGCCTTCAACGCTTCAAGGTCGATCCGCCCGTTCGGGAGGCTAGGCACCGGATCAACCGCATAGCCACACAACACCGCCGTCGCAGGGTTGGTGCCATGCGCCGAATCGGGCACCAAGATGCGCTTACGGGCGTCGCCGCGCGCCTCGTGCGCGGCACGAATGGTCATCATCCCGGTCAATTCACCATGCGCACCCGCCGCAGGTGACATCGCGACCGCTGGCAATCCGGTCAACGTCGTCAGCCAATGCGCCAGCGTGTCGATCACCTCAAGCGCACCCTGCACCGTCGATTGCGGTTGCAACGGGTGAATATCGCTAAGGCCCGGCAGGCGCGCGACCTTCTCGTTCAGCCGCGGATTGTGCTTCATCGTGCACGAGCCCAAGGGGTAAAGCCCGGAGTCAATTGCAAAATTCTTCTGCGATACCCGCACGTAGTGGCGCACCACCTGCGGCTCGGAAAGCGCCGGAAGCCCAATCGCGCCTTGCCGTTCCAAGCCACCGAGCTTGCTATCAAACGTGGGGACAGGCGGAAAATCAACGCCGGTGCGCCCGCTTGATCCCATTTCGAAGATCAGCGGCTCCAACATTTGCAAACCGCGATGCCCCGAATGCGTGGTGATCGCTGATGCATCAACTTGCGGCACGTCACGCCCCGCGGAATGGGCCTTTGAGCGCGCGCTCATGACAGCACCTCCTCAAGTGCTGTGCCCAGGGCCGCGATATCTTCATCGCTGGTAGTCTCCGTCGCCGCCACCAACAGAAGGTCGTCCAATCCCGCATTCGGTAGCAGGCGCGATACCGGGACGCCCGCCAAGACACCGCGCTCGGCCAGCGTGTCGACAACGTCCGCGGCGGGCTTGGGAAGGCGCACCGTGAACTCGTTGAAAAAAGTGTCGTTCAACACCGTCACGCCAGGCACCGCGGCCAACCGCGTCGCGGCGGCGCACGCCTGCGCATGATTGAGCGCGGCCAACTGCCGGAACCCGTCCTCGCCCA
>JAPKDI010000039.1 GCA_026421105.1 Alphaproteobacteria bacterium
TGCGGCTATCTAGGTTTGACCATCGCAGAAAAAGCGCAGGAGGTCTGGGTGCCCAGCCTTGACGACATCGGATTTCACAACACCGGATCGGTTCATTGGAATCTGGCCGCGCCCCGACTTTACGAAGAGGCGATCCTGCGCGGCGAGGGCAATCTTGCTGACGGCGGTGCGCTAGTTGTTCTGACGGGGGTCCACACCGGTCGTTCAGCCAAAGACAAGTTCATCGTTCGCGAACCCGAAAATGAGGCAAACATTTGGTGGGGCGCGGTCAATAAAGACATTGATATCGGCCATTACATGGCGCTGCGCCAACGCATGCTGGCCTACCTGCAAGGCCGCGATTTGTTCGTTCAAGATTGTTGGGCGGGCGCGGATTCGCGCTATCGCCTGGGTGTTCGAGTCATTACTGAAGCCGCCTGGCACAGTTTGTTCGCGCAAAACATGTTCATCGCCCCGACAGCGGATGAACTGGCGTCGTTCGTTCCTGGGTTCACGATCATTCAAGCGCCCGGCTTTGAGGCCGATCCGGCCATTGATGGCACCCGGAGTGAGACGTTCATCGTCGTCAACTTTGCTGACAAGACCGTGCTGATCGGCGGTACGTCGTACGCCGGTGAGATCAAGAAATCGGTTTTCTCGATCCTGAACTACATGCTGCCCGAAAGCCGCGTGCTGCCAATGCACTGTTCGGTCAATGTTGGCGCACAGGGTGATTCGGCGGTCTTCTTTGGGTTGTCCGGAACGGGCAAGACCACACTGTCAGCCGACCCCAACCGCCGCCTGGTTGGTGACGACGAGCATGGTTGGAGCGACAACGGTCTGTTTAATTTTGAGGGCGGTTGCTATGCCAAGGTGATCCGGCTCAGCGCCGAAGCAGAGCCCGAGATTTTCGCGACGACCAGCCACTTTGGCACGGTTCTCGAAAACGTGGTGGTCGACGAGGCCACACGGGCCCTTGATCTTCATAGCGCGCAGCACACTGAGAACACGCGGGCATCTTATCCAATCGATTTTATTCCCAACATTATCGATGCGGGCGTTGCGGGGCATCCGCGGAACGTGATCATGCTAACGGCGGACGCGTTCGGCGTTCTTCCGCCGATCTCACGGCTGACTACGCAACAAGCGATGTATCACTTCCTGTCGGGCTACACGGCCAAAGTGGCTGGGACCGAAAAGGGACTTGGCAACGAGCCAGAGGCAACATTCTCCACGTGTTTTGGTGCCCCGTTTATGCCGCGACATCCGTCGGTCTACGCAAGCTTGCTCGGCGAAAAAATCGTGTCGCAAAACGTGACCTGTTGGCTGGTCAATACCGGTTGGACAGGTGGGGCCTACGGCGTTGGCGAGCGAATATCGATCAAGTATACGCGCGCCCTCTTGAATGCTGCGCTCCATGGCGGCTTGGATGCCGTGACGTTTGAGCTTGACCCGCATTTTGGGTTGAGCGTGCCACAGGCTTGCGAAGGCGTACCGTCCGATGTTTTGAACCCTCGCGATACCTGGCCTGACAAGAGTAACTACGAAAAGACCGCCGCGAACCTCGTTGGCCGCTTCGCGCAGAACTTTGTTCAGTTTGAACAATATGTCGAAGATGACGTCCGCGCTGCCGCGCCGCGCGCCGCCGCTTAGGCGTTCCTGCCAACACCGGCCTAAACTGACCTGACGGCCGCGCGCCGTCTGCGCTGAACGTGGGAGAGACGACATGCGCGTTCGCCTCGCCGACCATACCGCTACCAAAGCGTTCGCTGCGCATCTGTGCCAGTACTTGCGCCAAGGCGATTTGGTCACTTTTGAAGGGGAACTGGGCGTTGGCAAGACCGCGGTAGCGCGCCAAATCATTCGCACACTGAGCGAGCGCCCGGCCGAGGAAGTTGCCAGCCCGACATTCAATTTGGTTCTGATTTACGCCTTTCCGCACGTAACGATATGGCATTTTGATCTCTACCGCATTGAAGCGCCCGAAGAGACCTGGGAAATTGGTCTTGAAGACGCGCTCGCTGAAGGGATCGCGCTGGTCGAATGGCCCGACCGCCTTGGGCCCTACCTGCCAGAAGATCGGATCGACATCGGTTTGACCTACGACGGACCCGGACGGGCCGCGGAGGTTATTGGGCGAGGCGCGTTTAAAGACCGTGTTCGCGCGTGGCAGGCGCCGGCATGACGGCGCGAGCGCAAGCGGCAGAGCATTTCGTTGCATCTGCAGGATGGGCTGGCGCGACCATTGAACCGCTGAGCGGCGATGCTTCGTTTCGCCGCTACTTCCGGGTCTCGGCTGGGTCGCGCCGGGCGATCGTGATGGATGCACCGCCAGATCGCGAGGACGTCAAACCGTTCTTGCACATCGCGGCGGCACTGCGTGGATTTGGCTATTCCGCACCCGCTGTTTTGGCGGCCGACCCTGTGCGGGGCTTCCTCCTACTCGAAGATCTCGGCGACGACCTCTTCAACGTTGTTCTCGCACGTGAACCGGCCGAGGCGCCACTATACGACGCGGCAGTCGATCTGCTGCGTGACCTCCACGGCCGGACGGTGCCCGACGACGTACCCCATTTTGGTAGCGCGCGCGCGTTGCGCGAGGTCCGCCTGTTCTGTGAATGGACCTTACCGGCTCTAACTGGCGCTGTGCCCAACGTAGAGGTGATTGAGACGTTCATGACGCTATGGGAACAGGCATTGGTGCAGTTGGTCGATGCGGCATCTGTTCTGTGTTTATTTGATTACCACGCCGAAAACTTGATCTGGCTGCCGCAGCGCATCGGATTGCGCCGTGTCGGGTTACTTGATTTCCAAGACGCTGTAGGAGGCCCCGCCGTTTACGATCTCGTTTCGTTGCTCGAGGACGCGCGCCGAGACGTCTCGTCCGAGACCGTGGACCGGGCGCTTTCACGGTATCTGGCGGGGGCATCTACCGAAAGTCGCGAGACATTTTTGGCGCGCTATGCGCTGGCCGGCGCCCAGCGGAACACGCGAATCCTAGGTGTGTTCGGTCGCTTGTTCTTGCGCGATGACAAGGCCGGCTACCTCGCCCTGATGCCGCGGGTCTGGCGGCATTTGGAGAACGATTTGCGCGCGCCGCACCTGGCGGACCTGCGCGATTGGTTTGACCGCAACGTGCCTACGGAAATTCGACGCACCGCGCCGAACCTCCAAACGTTCGTTGCGCCATGAGTAATGCGTCGCGAACCGCCATGGTACTCGCTGCAGGCCTCGGTCGACGACTGGGTGAAATTGGCACGCGCACGCCAAAGCCCCTGATCCGAGTCGGCGACAAAACGCTTCTCGATCATGTCTTGGATGAACTCGCGGCGGGAGGCGTCAAAGACGCGGTGGTGAATGTGCACCATCTTGCCCCCAAGCTTCGCGAACATCTCGGAGCGCGTACCCCGCGACCTCACGTAACAATTTCAGACGAGACCGACCGCCTGATGGATACCGGTGGAGGCGTAGCTAAGGCACTCCCGCTTATCGCATCAAACGAGTTTGTCGTGGCCGCCAGCGATGTAATCCGACGGGGTGGTGGCTTGGAAGCCCTCTTTGCGGCGTGGAATGAAGCTCGGATGGATATGCTCATGCTCCTGCACCCGCGTGAGACCGCGACCGGTTTCGACGGCGCCGGTGATTTCTTTCTCAATGCGTCGGGCCGACCCGCCCGGCGCGGCAATGCGGCCCTGGCGCCGTTTGTCTATGCCGGATTATTCGTCTGTCATCGCCGCGTATACGACGATGTTCCAGCTGGCCCCTTCTCCAACAATCTTGTTTGGGACCGCGTCAATGCCGCAGGTAGGCTCTTTGGGCTTGTCCATGAGGGCGATTGGTTTCACGTCGGAACGCCTGCGGCGATCACCCTCGCTGACGACGCATTCGGGGATTAGGTGGCACGCGACCTTCAGAGAGATCTATTCGGCGAAACGGACGGTGCGCCGTCCGCCGCTACCGCCCGCGTCCTATCGATCCCAGCGGGTGTGCCGTTTGTCGACTCGTTAGCCGCTGGACTAATCGAACGATACCGCGACGCGCCGGGACTTAGCCGGGTACGCGTGTTGGTGCCGACACGACGTTCGGTACGTGCCCTGCACAATGCGTTTCTTCGTCAGAGTGGCGGTCGACCGATGTTACTGCCGCACATACGCCCCATCGGTGACGTCGATGTGGAAGAACTGGCCTTAAACTCGCTTATCGCGGAGGCCCTTGGTCGTGAGGGTAGCCGCATCGCTGATATCCCGCCGGCAGTCCCAAGCGCTCTGCGCCAGCTCTTGATGACCCGTATTATTATGAAGTGGAGCCGTCGCTACGATGCCGCGCCGCGCGAACCCGGCCATGCCGCGCATCTCGCGCGAGAACTCGCCCGTTTTATTGACCAAGTGCACACCGAAGATCTGTCGTTCGATGGGTTGCGCGCGCTTGTGCCTGATGACTTGGCTCACCATTGGCAAAAGACGTTAGAATTTCTCCAAATTGTTACCAAGGAATGGCCGGCGGTTCTAGCAACCCTGGGCTACGTCGATCCGCCACGTCACCGCAATGCATTGCTTGCGGCGCTCGCCGACCATTGGGCCCGCGAACCGCCGCAAGACCCTATTGTGGCAGCGGGGTCGACCGGCAGCACCCCTGCGACGGCACGCCTGCTCAGCGTTGTTGGCACGCTGCCGAACGGTAGCGTCATTTTGCCCGGGTTGGATCGGCGGTTGGACGATGCGGCGTGGGAGATGATCGGGCAGACCCACCCACAATTCGGCATGAAGCAACTGCTTGAGCGCATGAGTGTCGGCCGAGCTGATGTCGGCGACTGGGACACAATGACAGGCGGCGCGGTGGAACCCCGCGTGCACCTTTTGTCCGAAGTCATGCGCCCGGCCGATGCGACGGATCAATGGCACCGGACCCGGACAATGCTTGATGGCGCCCTTAGCGGTCTCACGCGGATCGAGTGTCCGGGACTGCGCGAGGAAGCCGGAGTCATTGCGCTTGTCCTACGTGAGGCGCTTGAGACCCCCGGCAAGACGGCCGCCCTCGTGACGGCGGATCGCGCTTTGGCGCGGCGCGTAGCCGCAGAGCTACAACGCTGGGAGATTTCGGTCGACGATTCGGGCGGTGTGCCGTTGGGTCAAACCGCTCCAGGCGCGTTTATGCGGCTCATTCTGCGGATGATTGCCAATGATCTAACGCCGGTACCCTTACTCGCGGCGCTCAAACATCCGCTTTGCGCGGGTGGCGATGCGCCTGGTCGCTTTCGTGCGCGGGTCCGTCAGCTCGAACTGGCGATCTTGCGCGGCCCACGTCCAGGGGCCGGCTTCAAGAATTTGCACATTGCGCTTGGCCGTCGTGAAAATACGGCAGCCCTCTCGGGCTGGCTGCGCGCGATCGAAAAGTCGGCCAAGCCTCTCATGGCGGCACTGCGAAGCCGCGACGCACCCCTGAAAGATCTGATTGATGCCCACCTCGCATTTGCAGAGGCCCTTGCAGCGAGCGATACCGAACCCGGTGCGGCGCGGTTGTGGCTTGGCGACGCCGGCGAAGCGTTATCGGATCTCTTCCGTGATGTTCTCGATGGAGTTGCCGGGTTGCCGAGCATACGCGGTGCCGACTACCCGGATCTCCTCGAAGCACTGATGGCTGATCGCGTCGTCCGTCCGCGTTTTGGCGGGCATCCTCGCCTGGCCATATGGGGGCCGCTGGAAGCGCGCTTGCAACAGGCCGATCTTCTAATTCTAGGTGGCCTAAACGAAGGCAAATGGCCGCCGGAAATGGAGACTGATCCATGGCTGAGTAGGCCGATGCGGCGGCAGTTTGGCCTGCCACTACCTGAGCGCCGCGTTGGCTTGTCGGCCCATGACTTCGTCCAAAGTGCCTCCGCACCAGAAGTCGTTTTGACTAGGGCGTTGAAGGTCGACGGCACACCGACCGTTGCGTCGCGGTGGCTGTTGCGCCTTGAAACGCTGGTTGGGCCGCCGCAGGACGCGGAAGACACGCGCGCCGCGCGCTACGTTGGTTGGATGCACCGCTTGGACTGGGATGGAAAAGCGCGCTCGGTCGCGCCACCGGCCTTTGCGCCCCCGGTCGCGGCACGGCCGCGTGAGCTTTCGGCGACCGATGTCGAACTTCTTGTGCGCAATCCCTATGGCCTCTTTGCCAAGAAAATCTTGCGTCTGCGACCGCTCGATCCCATTGATGCCTCACCGGGTGCCGCCGACCGCGGCTCATTCATCCATGAAGCGCTCGACGCTTTCGTCACGGCGTATCCAGATGATTTACCGGCCGACCCCATCGAGGAACTCCACGAATTAGGCCAAAAGGCCTTCGGCGATACGTTGGAGGAACCGATCGTCACTGCGTTTTGGTGGCCCTGGTTCGAGCAGATTGCGGCTTGGTTCGTCGACTTTGAGCGTGACCGGCGGCAGACCACAAAGACCGTCGCGAGCGAATCAAAAGGCACTTGGACGTTCGAAAGCAGTGGCGGCCCGGTCACAATTTCCGCTAAGGCGGACCGCATCGACCAATTGCCGGACGGCACGTTTTCGGTGATCGACTACAAAACCGGCGCTGTACCAAGTCAGGAGGACGTAAAACTCGGGCTCAGCCCACAGTTGCTGGTCGAGGCCGTCATCGTGGAGGCCGGCGGATTCGAGGGTGTCATGCCGGCGCCGGTTTCGGAATTAGCCTACTGGAAACTTGGCGGCGCGGCCCCTGGCAAGCTTCATCCGATACGCCTCGACAAGACTGAGGGCGAGATGGCGGATCTAGTCGCGGAAGCGCGCGAGGGCATCGAGGCCATCATCAACGCGTTCGATAATGCCGAAACACCTTATCTATGCCGACCGCGACCCTTCGCGGAGCCCAGGTTTGACGACTACGAACATCTGGCACGGTTCAAAGAATGGGCCGCCGAGGGTGAGGCCGAAGAATGAACGTAGTGCCAATCTCAGAGCTGCGCGCAAAGAGTGACGCACAATTCAATGCGGGCAACCCATCGCAAAATGTTTGGGTGGCTGCATCCGCAGGGTCGGGCAAGACCAGCGTCCTGGTCGACCGTCTGCTGCGGTTGTTGTTGGCGGGAGTTGCGCCGCATCGATTGCTTTGCTTGACCTTTACTAAAGCTGCTGCCGCAGAGATGT
This sequence comes from Alphaproteobacteria bacterium, assembly GCA_026421105.1. The sequence goes on from JAPKDI010000039.1 coordinate 7,116, forward strand.
CCGATCGATTGTTTCGCGAACTCGGTCGTTGGGTCGTGCAGAGCGACCAAGATCTTATCGCGACCTTAGAGGAGACAACCGGCGCTTCGGTTGATGAGACGCAACGCGATCTGGCGAGACGCCTTTTTGCGCGGGTCCTAGAGACCCCCGGCGGTTTACGCATCCAGACGATTCACGGGTTTTGCGAGTCCTTGCTGGCGCGCTTTCCCCTAGAGGCAGGCCAGCCGCCCAACTTCGATGTGCTCGACGAGCGCCAAGCATCAGGCCTGCTGGCGGGTGCGCGTGACGAGATATTGCTTGAGGCCAACAATGAAGAAGGTCTGAACCGGGCGCTTAAGACGATCAGCAGCCGCATCGGCGAGCTTCGGTTTCTCGACGTCGTCAATAGGTTGGCGGGTGAGCGAGGGCGGATCGACCGCCTGATTTCGCGCCATGGCGGCATCGAAAAGCTCGTGGCCGCCACCTTCCTGGCGCTTGATGTCGATCAAGACGAAACCGAGCACAAAGTCATCAGCACGGCCTGTGATGGCGGGTTCAACGAGCCTGGGTTGCGGGCCGCGGCGGACGTCTTGTTGCAGGGCTCGAAAACCGATGTGGTGCGAGGCGACATCTTGGCGGCGTGGCTGCAATCCTCGCTTGAGGACAGGGTCGACGGCTTTGATGCCTACGCCTCGGCCTATCTCACCAACGACGGCTCGGTCCGACAAACGCTGATTACCAAAGCTTCTCAAGCGCGCATGCCGGACGCCGAGGACGTCCTAAAAAACGAAGCTGAGCGAATTCTTGGTGTGGCCGGACGGATCAGGGCGGTGAATGTCGCCTACGGTACGGCAGCATTGTTGGAGCTTGGCGATGCCATTCTTACGCGCTACCAAGATGCCAAGCGATCTCGTAATGCGCTCGACTACGACGATCTGATTTTGCGCGCGCGCGCGTTGCTGACGCAAAGCGCGATTACGCCCTGGATCCTGTACAAATTGGACGGCGGGATTGACCACATCCTGGTTGACGAGGCGCAAGACACAAGCCCTGAGCAGTGGGAGGTAGTGTTCGCGCTCGCGGAGGAGTTCTTCGCGGGGGTCGGCGCGCGCGAAACGCTACGCACAGTGTTTATCGTGGGCGACGAGAAGCAGTCGATCTACAGCTTCCAAGGTGCCGACCCCAAAGCGTTTAAAGAAATGCGTCACCTGTTCCAGAAACGGGCCGCGGGGGCGGGCACCGGTTGGCAAGAAGTCCCGCTTCTGACGTCTTACCGCTCGGTGCCAGTGGTCCTTGATTTTGTCGACCGGGTGTTTCGCGATGAAGCAGTGCGCGACGGCGTGACATTTGATGACGAGTGGCGCCCGCACACCGCGTTCCGCGAAGGGTTCGGTGGCTTGGTCGAGGTATGGCCAACCACCTCCGCCTCGGACCCCGAGAAAGCACCGTGGGACGCGCCGCTACGCCAGGTTCTGGCATCTAGCGCTGAGGCCAAGCTCGCTATTCGAATTGCACGCACAATCAAGAAGTGGATTGATAGAGACGAAATCTTGATCGCGCGCAATCGTCCGATGCGCCCCGAAGACATCATTATTCTTGTACGCCGTCGCGGCCTGTTCTTCGAAGAAATGGTTCTGGCGCTCAAGAAAGAAGGTGTCCCCGTTGCAGGCGCAGACCGCATGATCCTGACCAAGCAATTGGTGATCGAGGATCTTGTTGCACTGGGTCGCTTCGTTTTGTTGCCAGAAGACGATTTGACACTTGC
>JAPKDI010000040.1 GCA_026421105.1 Alphaproteobacteria bacterium
CCAAAACAAGTTTGCGGGGCAGGGCAGGTAGCGCCGAACTTAGTACAGCGGTGCGCGGACGTGCTGGCGCCGGCGCAGTTTGCGGTAGTGGAGGTGGCGCTACTGTTGCGGGTTTTCGGGTTTCTTCCGCGTTCGTCGCGGGCTCGGCTTCGTGGCCCTCGGTTTCGTCAGGCGTCGAGGTCGCTTCAGATACTTCAGTGTCATCCTCAATCGGCGGCACAGCTTCGGGCTCGGCCGTCGCCGCAGTCTGGCTTAGAGAAACATCTGATTCGCGGTCCACCGGGGCCTCGGCCGCAGGTGCGGGCTCTTCGTATGTCAGTTGGAGAAAGGCGCCGCCCGCAACCAACGTGCCCACAAGGGCATAGGCGACCAAAGCGGGCGCGGTCCGCCAAATCGGATTATCCGGGGCGTCCTCTTCCGCGAGACGACGGCTGGATCTTAGGGACCTCGGTCTACGAACCATGGCTCACAAGGCCTTTGAGAAAGCAGCATCGTCGGGCGCTACTGACCTTAGTTGACGGTCTTGGTAAACAGTTGCAGCCCGCGGAGAAGATCCAGCGCCCGCACCAGTTGAAAATCGAATGGTCGTTCGTCCGTAACCGGGGCTTCCGCCTCCGCACTTTCCTCATCGCCAACCTCGATGTGATTGCGCAAGCTGGCTTCGCTACGCGAGTCGCGGCGGCCTTGCACCGCTTCCAGGCGGGCTTGTTCGACAACGATATCGGGTGAAATCCCCTTCGCTTGGATCGAGCGTCCGGACGGCGTGTAGTAAAGCGAGGTGGTCAGGCGTACGGCGCCGTGGCCAGCAATTGGAATAATGGTCTGTACCGAACCCTTGCCAAACGACTGCGTTCCTAAAACAACGGCCCGGCCATGATCCTGCAACGCACCGGCAACAATTTCAGACGCCGAGGCTGAGCCGCCGTTGATCAACACGACCAGCGGCAATCCGTCCACCAGATCGCCCGACTTTGCGTTAAAGCGCTGGGCTTCGCCGGCTTGTCGGCCGCGGGTCGAGACGATCTCGCCTTGATCCAAAAAGGCGTCCGACACCTTGATCGCTTGGTCGAGCAAGCCACCGGGGTTGCCGCGCAAGTCGAGTACCACGCCCGCTAGCTTGTCGCCGAGTTCTTGTTTGATCTTACGAACTTCCGTCTCAAGTCCGCTGGCAGTCTGTTCGCTGAACGTTGTCACCCGAAAATAGGCAATGTTGCCTTCAACACGGCTGCGCACCGACGCGATGCGAATCACTTCACGCGTCAATGTCACGTCAAACGGTGCATCGACACCTGCGCGCACTACCGTCAAAAGAATGTCGGTGTTTACAGGGCCGCGCATTTTCTCGACGGCCTGTGAAAGCGTGAGGCCTTGAATCTGCTTACCACCTATGTGGGTGAGTAGGTCGTTGGTCAGGATGCCGGCGCGTTCTGCTGGCGTTCCGTCGATCGGCGAGATGACTTTGACAAAGCCGTTCTCCATCGTGACTTCGATTCCCAGCCCGCCGAACTCGCCGCGGGTTTGAACCTGCATCTCTCGGAAGTTCTTGGCGTTGAGGAAACCAGAGTGTGGATCAAGCGCTTGAAGCATGCCGTTGACGGCCGCTTCAATTAGCTTTTCGTCGTCGACCTCATCGACATAGTCGGCGCGGACACGGTTGAACACCTCGCCAAATAGATCGAGCTGTCGATAGGTCTCTGAACTCGATTGCGCGTCGGCGTAGGTGGGTACCGATACTGCAAGAAAGATTGAGACGCCGAGCACGGCAAGGACATTACGCATTATCCGCTAACCTTTGTTTCTGTGGCCGCCAACCAGGGCAGGGGGTTCATGGGTTCGCCGTCCTGGCGTAGCTCGATATACAACTCGGGCTTTCTTTGACTTTCCTGTCGGCTCATTTTGCCCACCGGTTCTCCGGCGAGTAGCCATTGGCCAACGACCCCGTCAATGCTGGAAAATCCAGCAAGCAACGTATGATATCCCTCGCCGTGCGCGATGATCAATAGTTGGCCATAGCGCCGAAACGGGCCAGCGAACACGATTCTGCCATCATAGGGCGCCACGACTTGGGCGCCTGCTCGGGTAGCCACAGAAATGCCTTGGGAGCGGAGGCCAAGGGCGCTGCGTTCACCAAAACGTGTCACTACAGGCCCCCGCGCGGGTAACGACAAAGCGCCGCGTGCTGCCGAAAAAGGCTTGGTGGTTTCCGGCGGCCGGAGCGCCAGCCTATTGGGCGCATTGCGCAGTCGTTGCTCGATTCGGTCGATCAGGTTAGTGAGATCGCGCGCACTTGCTGACAGCGCCGCAATCTGACGTCGCTCGCCCTTGCTCTCGGCGAGGGTGCGGGAGCGCAAAGACGACTTTCGGTCGATGAGGCGGTCCAGGGCAATCTGTTCTCGTTTCAACCGGTCGACGGCATTGTCGAGGCGGGCGCGGCGGCGAATGATCTCTCCACGAATTTGTCGTAACGCCAAAAGCTCGGACCGAAAGCTCTGCGCTTGGGCCGAGAGCTCCGGTACGATCGCCGACAACAACACCGATGTTCGAACCGCGTCCGTCACGTTGTCCGGACTTGCCAACATTGCCGTGGGCGGCACGCGGCTAATACGCTGCAACGCGCCAAGCGTCTTGTAGATCGCCGAGCGCCGAGCGTTCAGACTGGCCAATAGAGATCGTTCTTCGCCGCGGTATGAATTGAGCCTCGACTCAAGCTCGGTAACGGTTTCTTCCTGGCCTTGTGCGCGCCGCGCGATCTTCACCAAAGTGCGCTGGAGCTGCTGGAGTTCTTCTTCGATGCGCGCAGCTTCGCGGTCGAGTTCCTCGCTACGGCTATGGCCAGCTTCGATGGCGCGTTCGACTTCGCGCAATTGCTTGGCGGGGGGCTCATCCTTTTCTTGGGTGCTGCCAACACTGGGCAATAGCCAGCACACGGCAAGGGCCGCGGTCGCCACAGCGCGGGCGCTAAGCCTCCACACCCGCGGAGCCCGGCGTTTTGGTTGTGGCACCGCTGCCTAACGCGAGCGACACGCCGGTCATTGCGTCGGGTTTCGGCAATCCCAATACGCCGAGAATAGTTGGCGCGACATCACTTAGTCGTCCCGCAACCACACGCGTCACTCCCGGTGCATTGACGACAATGAGGGGCACATCGTCGGTCGTGTGTGCCGTGTGAACACCGCCGCTCTCGTTACTCATGCGCTCGGCGTTGCCATGATCCGCGGTTACCAACAGCACGCCGCCGGCTTCTTTGACGGCCGATTCGATGCGGTCAAGGCTCGCGTCGACCGCTTCTACTGCAGCGATCGCCGGCTGCATCATGCCGGTGTGGCCCACCATGTCAGTGTTCGCATAATTGCAGACAATCAAGTCATAGCGTCGCGCTGCAATCGCCTCGACAAGTTTGTCCGTCACCTCGCCGGCAGACATTTCGGGTTGCAGGTCATAGGTGGCGACGTTGGGCGAGGGCACCAGCACGCGCTCTTCGCCCGCAAACACCTGCTCCTCACCGCCGTTAAAGAAGAACGTGACGTGGGCGTATTTTTCAGTTTCGGCGATGCGCAGCTGGGTCAGTCCTGCTTTTGAGACCACCTCACCCAATGTGTCGGCAATTTCCACCGCTGGAAAGATCGAGGTCATTACGGTGTCGAGGGTCGAGGAATACGAACTCAGCCCGGTCGCTGCACAAAACGCCGGCCGGCGCATTCGTTCGAATCCGGCGAAATTGTCGACCAACAGCGCACTCAATATCTGGCGCACCCGGTCGGCCCGGAAGTTCGCAACGATCAGGCCGTCACCGGCCTGCATCCCTGCGTAGCCGCCGACCACGGTCGGCAGCACGAATTCGTCGGTCGTGTCAGCCGCATAGGCGGCCTCAACCACGCCAGATGCTGTGGCTCGGCGCGGACCCTTGGCATCGACCAGCGCGTCATAGGCCAAGCCCACGCGGTCCCACCGATTGTCGCGATCCATGGCGTAATAGCGCCCGCTCACCGTGGCGATGCGTACGTTGGCATTGCCTGCAATCGTGCGCTCAAGAGCGGCGACAAACCCCATGGCGCTGCGTGGCGCGGTGTCGCGTCCGTCCAAAACGGCATGGATGTCGACCTTGAGTCCGCTAGCAGACAAGACACCTGCCAGCGCCACGATGTGGTTCAGGTGCGAATGCACGCCGCCATCTGACACAAGGCCTAGCAAATGACACCGCCCCGACGCGCCTTTGCAGGTGGCGGTCAAATCGTTCAGTCCCGGGCGGGTGGCCAAGCTGCCATCGCTAATCGCCGCATCGATTCGCGGCAGGTCCTGCAAGACAATCCGACCCGCCCCTAGATTGGTGTGGCCGACCTCAGAGTTACCCATTTGCCCTGTCGGTAGTCCGACATCATCAGCCGAGGTTTTCAGGAGCGACCAGGGGTTCTCCGCAAGCAGACGATCAAAGACCGGCGTGCGCGCCTGCGCGATCGCATTGCCCTCACGAGCTTCGCGATAGCCCCAGCCGTCAAGGATGCACAGAACAACAGGGCTTGGGCGCGATTTCATAGGTTTTTCAGGCGTTTCGAGGCAAACCGATTACCGGAACATGGGCGAGAAACTGAATCGGTTCAAGTCTATGCAGGGTCGCCGCGATGGTAGGGATGACCGGCTAGAATCGACGCCGCGCGGTAAAGTTGCTCGGCCAACATGACCCGGACCAAGAGGTGCGGCCAAGTTGCTTCGCCGAAGGCCAAAATGAGGTCCGCGCGTCGTCGCAGTGCGTCGTCCAGTCCGTCGGGGCCGCCGATTATGAAAGCCACGTCCGCACGCGCTGAAACCTGCCAATCACCGATCTGCGCGGCCAGGGCCTCACTCGTCAGATCACGACCGTCTTTGTCCAGCGCCACCACCACCGAAGCGCTCGATGTGTGTTGCTGCAGTTTGGTTGCTTCGATTTCTCGCCGCTTGGCCGGCGTCGGTCCTTTTGCGGCGGCAATTTCATGGATGGCCACGGGCCAGCTCAAGCGTGTGATGTAATCGTCAAATGGCGCCTGCAACGGACTGCGCTTCATCTTGCCAACAGCAACAAGCGCTACCCTCATGGGGTGGGGGTGGCGGCCGGGGCAGTCTCCGTGTCGGCCGGAATTTCTGTCGACCACATCTTTTCAAGATTGTAAAATTCGCGCACCTCGGGCTTGAACAAGTGGACGATGACATCGCCGCAATCTACCAATACCCAGTCGCCGCGCGGCAGACCTTCGATCCGGACGCGCATGCCCAGCGCCTTCAGGCGCGCCGACACATGTTCGGCGATGGCCGAAACATGCCGTTGCGAACGCCCGCTCGCGACGACCATATCGTCGGCGATCAGCGACTTGCCATGCAGGTTGATGGTGGTGGCGTCAATTGCCTGATCTTCGTCAAGCGATTCGAGGATCAGCTTCAGCGTTTGCTGGTCGTTGGGCTGTGCCGCCCTGCGGGTGCGCGTTATTTGAGGACCTCCAATAGGCGTCTTGTCACGTCAGGCATTTAACCGTGCGTCCCGGACTGGCGCAAGGCTGTAGCCGAGGTCCAGTCGCGAAAGCCAAATACGAAGGCCCAGGCTGGCAAAGGTTGGCGCACGAGGCTGTGCAGCGGGCCCTTGTAACGGCGTGGCGCCAGAGCGTGGAAAGCCGGCGACGATAGGGCGGCATAAGTCTGCCCCGGTCGGTCAATCACGGCGACTGCGACATGGGAAAACAGCGCTTGCCAGCGATGCCATCTGTCCACTTGGGCTAAATTGTCCGCGCCCATCAGCCAGACGAAACGCACCGTGGGGTAGCGCGGCGTCAGGCGCTCTAGTATGTCGACGGTATAGTGTGTCCCCAGCCGGGCTTCTATATCGGTTGCGTGAATGCGGGGGTGGGTTGCCACCGCTGTCGCCTTTTTCAGGCGCTCGCGCATCGGCGCCATGCCCGCCACTGGCTTAAGTGGGTTCTGCGGCGACACCAGCCACCAAATCTCATCCAGGGCCAAACGCTTGAGCGCGAAAAGGCTCAGGCGCAAATGGCCGCCATGTGCTGGATTGAACGATCCGCCCAGCAAGCCGACCGTTCGGGTGCCGACGCGGCCCGGTTGTGTCGCGGTTGTCAGAGTCGGACCTGTCCGGTGCCGTGAACGCGATACTTATAAGTCGTGAGTTGTTCTAGGCCGACGGGCCCGCGGGCGTGTAACCGGTCGGTCGAAATCCCGATCTCCGCACCCATACCAAACTCACCGCCATCGGCAAACTGGGTGGACGCGTTGTGCAACACGATGGCGCTGTCGACCTCCGCCAAGAAACGGGTCGCGGCGGCTTGATCCTCGGTCAGAATGCTGTCGGTGTGATGCGAGCCATAACGCTCGATATGAGTAATCGCGTCGTCGATCCCGTCGACAATGCGCAGCGAAATCACGGCGTCGAGATACTCAGTCGACCAATCCGCGTCGGACGCAGCCACCACGCGTGAGTCCATCGCTTGCGCTGCGGCATCGCCGCGGATCTCGCAACCGGCCGCGCTCAAATCCTCAATCAGTCGCGGCACGATGGTTGAGGCAATCTCTTTATCGACCACCAGTGACTCTGCCGCGCCGCAGATGGAGAGGCGACGCATCTTGGCGTTGTGGACAATGGCGACAGCGTCGTCGGCATCGGCTGCTTCATGGATGTACACATGGCAGTTGCCATCAAGATGCGCGATGACCGGCACGCGGCTTTCTTTTTGCACGCGCTCAATCAGCGACCGGCCGCCGCGCGGCACGATGATGTTGATCGTTTCGCTCATGGTCAGCATCTCACCCACCGCCGCACGATCTCTTGTCGGAACCAACTGAATCGCCGCGGGGGGCAAGCCTGCGGCCAGCAACCCGGCGTGAAGGCAGGCCACAATCGCTTGGCTCGAATGAAAACTCTCCGAGCCGCCGCGCAGGATTGCCGCGTTGCCGGATTTCAAGCACAGAGCGCCGGCATCGGCCGTCACATTCGGACGTGATTCGTAGATGATCCCGATCACCCCCAGGGGCACTCGCACGCGCTCGATGCGCAGGCCGTTGGGCCGCTCTGTCTCCCAAAAGATCGCACCAACCGGATCGGGAAGGTCGGCAATCGCCTCCAGCCCGGCAGCTATCGCGTCAATGCGCTGGTCGTTCAAAACCAGGCGGTCGCGTAATGGCTTGCTGATGTCTTTGGCGTCGGCTCCGGCAACGTCGAGGGCGTTCGCATCGAGTACCGTTTGCCGCGAATCGCGCAGGTTTTGTGCAGCGGCCCGCAAGGCATGGTTCTTGGCGTCGGTAGCGGCGCGCGCCAGCACCCGCGCCGCGTTTTGTGCGGCCGCGCCGATCTCTAGCATGAGATCGTGGATATCGTCGCAGGCTTCAGCTACAGACATGAGTGCGCTCAATCGTTCAAGACAAGATCGTCGCGGTGGATCATCTCATCGCGGCCACGGTAGCCCAGCAAAGTCTCTATTTCACTGCTTTTGTGGCCAATCAACGGTTGTGAATCGCGCGATGAATAGGCTGCTAAACCGCGACCCAACACGCGCCCTGACCCATCTTCAATGAGAACCGCGTCGCCGCGTTCAAAGTCGCCGACAACAGCGGTAACCCCGGCAGGCAACAAGCTTTTTCCGGCAACTAGCGCCGTCACAGCGCCGTCATCCACGCTAATCGTCCCGGCGGGTTGCAGCGTGCCGGCAATCCATTGCTTGCGCGCAGTGCGTGGGTTGCCTTGCGCGGTAAACCACGTGCAGGTGCCGCCTTGTTCCAGTGCCTGGATGGGGCGCTCGAGCGTGCCTGGTGCGATGACCATTGCCGCGCCAGCCGATGTGGCGATGCGCGCGGCCATCAGTTTGGTGATCATACCGCCCGAGCCGTCGCCGGATTTGGGTTGACCCGCCATTGCCTCAATCTCAGGTGTTATCTCGTCCACCTGTCGAATCAACGTCGCGTGAGATGCCGAGGCGGGATCGGCCGTATAAAGACCGTCCACATCTGACAACAGAATCAAACAGTCTGCAGACGTCATTTCCGCCACGCGTGCCGAAAGTCGGTCATTGTCGCCAAACCGAATTTCTGCCGTGGCCACCGTATCGTTCTCGTTGATGACCGGCGCTACGCCCAACCGAAGCAACGTGTTTATGGTGCTCCGCGCATTCAGGTATTTGCGGCGTTGCTCTGTATCGTCGAGTGTCAGAAGCACTTGGGCCACTGATATGTCATGGGCCGACAGCACATCTTGATAAGCCTTCGCCAGATGGATTTGGCCAATCGCCGCGGCAGCTTGGCTTTCTTCTAGTTTGAGCCGGCCCGCGCGCAAGCCCAAGTGACGGCGCCCCAGGGCGATCGCACCTGAGGACACCAGAATTACGTCTTGGCCGCGCGTCCGCAGCTGCGCGACGTCCTCGGCCAAGCTGCGCAGCCAGCGGTCGTGTACGCGCCCGCTTTCGGGATCGACCAAAAGAATAGATCCGATCTTGATGACAACGCGTTTGGCCTTGGTGAGGGACGTCATGGCGCTGCCGCTTCTAGGGCTTCGACATCGCCCGCGCGCCATGCGCTGATCATCTCAAGCATCTGTTTCAGCATCGTGTCTATTCCGCCGCCGGTGCCGCCCGAAATCACCGTGACCTCGGCGCCCGCGGCCTCGGACAGCGCGGCGCGATGCCGCGCGATGGTCTCATCATCCAACAAGTCTGCCTTGTTGAGCGCGACAATTTCGGCCTTGCTCTCAAGGCCATAGCCGTAGGCTTCAAGCTCATGTCGCACGGTGTGGTAGGCCGCCACCGGATCTTCGCCACTGCCATCGATCAAGTGCAGCATGACGCCGCACCGTTC
>JAPKDI010000402.1 GCA_026421105.1 Alphaproteobacteria bacterium
ATGGTTTGTATGGAGTCCGCCCCTGTGCACCCCAACAGCCATAACTACGAACATCAGCTCGTGGTCTATGACGACCGGATCATCCCAGGGCTTGCCGCTACCGCAGACGCCGTCCATCGCCGCGACGCGCTGCTGTCGATCATCTTGTGGCACGGCGGGCACAACGTGTCGCACCTTGACGGGCAAGCCGCCGTGGCGCCATCCCCGGTCCCATCACCCAGCACAGGTGAAACTCCGTCCGTGCTTACGGCCAAGGGCATTCGCGAAATTATCCAAGCGCATGTCGATGCAGCTGTGCGCTGTTGGCAGGCGGGGCTTGACGCAGTCGAGCTGCAAACAGCAACAGACTATCTCTACGGCGCTTTTCTCTCGCCCCGCCTCAATTGGCGCGACGACGCATATGGCGGTTCAGACCAAAACCGAGTGCGGATTGTTGCCGAAACGCTAGAGGCCATTCGCGATGCCACAAAAGGCGAGATCGCCGTCGGCCTCCGGACCTCTGCCAACCACGCCATTCCGACAGACCCTGACGACTATGGCCTCGCGGACTCAGTGGCGGCGATGAAGATGCTCGCCGACAAAGGCCTGACCGACTGGGTCAGCATCATTAACGGATCGCACTGGTCCTTCCCGGAACTGATTGCGCCGATGGCACGGCCGCGCGCCGAACATGCCGACCTCGCGCGCAATTTCACCACGGCCCTCAATGTCCCGGTTGTGGTCTCAGGCCGTATCCGCACACCCGCCGAGGCCGAACATATTCTTGCCTCTGGCGCTGCCGATATCGTGGCCATGGCGCGCACGCTCATCGCCGAACCCGATTGGCTCATCAAAGTCGCGGCTGGTGACGAGGCGCGCATCCGCCCGTGCCTGTCATGCAACCAGGGCTGCCTTGCTTTTGCGATCCAACACCTGGCGGGCACCTGCATCGTTAACCCAGCGGCTGGTCGAGAAAGTGAACTGGGCGATATCGAACCCGCTGCCGACAAGAAGACCATTGCCGTCATCGGTGGCGGTCCGGCTGGCTTGGAAGCAGCGCGCGTCGCCGCCTTGCGCGGTCATCACGTCACGCTCTATGAGGCTGAAGGTCATCTGGGCGGCGCGCTGCGACTCGCAGCAGGGTCTCCGCATCGCGGCGAAATGGCCGCCGCGTTAGATTGGTGGATCGGTGAACTTGCGGCCCTCGGGGTCACCATCAACATCGCAACCTCCGTCGATCCCGCAAAACCGCCGGCGGCCGACGTGGTGGTGTGGGCAATCGGTGCTGCGCCTGCAATCACCCGGGTCTGGCAGCGCCGACCGCATTTACGCGACGGCATTCCTGGCACCCAAGGTCTTCCCATGGGCCGCGATGTCATGACCGGCGCCGCCGGGGCCTCAGGCACCGTCTTGGTCATCGATGAAGAAGGCGGCTGGCCGACGGTCTCTCTGGTCGATTATCTGGCCGAGGACCCAACCGTCGGCGCGATCACCGTTGTCACCCCCGGCGCCGACATCTGTGGGCCCGCGCTCGACCATACGTTGGAGCGCGCCGACGTCCTGCGCCGCTTCGAAAACACCACCGTGCGGTTTCTGCCGAACACCTTGGTCGCGGCGGTCGAGAACGGCTCCGTCGATCTGTCGGATGGCGCCCGCCTCGGTCCCTACGACGCGATCATCTTGGCAACCGG
>JAPKDI010000403.1 GCA_026421105.1 Alphaproteobacteria bacterium
CCCGAGGGACGATCGGAGACGGTAGTCCGAACAAACAAGAAAGGGCGCGCCGCAGCGCGCCCTTTCTGTTTCGAAAAAAAGTGACCTAGACAACGCCGTAAGCAAGCATCGCGTCAGCGACTTTAGTAAAGCCCGCAATGTTGGCGCCCTTAACGTAGTCGATGTAATTTGGATCATCGGTGTCACCGTACCGCACACATTTTTCATGAATGCTGTTCATGATGGTGCGCAGTTGTTTCTGCAGATCATCCGCCTCCCACGATAGGCGCTGCTGGTTCTGACTAATCTCTAGGCCCGAGACAGCAACGCCGCCGGCGTTGGCAGCTTTGGATGGCCCGAACAGCACTTTCGCGGCTAGGAAGGCATGGATACCAGCCTGCTCGGTGGGCATGTTGGCTCCCTCGGAGACGGCCTTGATACCGTTTTTGATCATCGTCTTGGCTTCGTCGGTGCTGATCTCGTTTTGCGTTGCGCAAGGCAGAGCCATGTCAGCTTCGACAATCCAAGGGCGTTTTCCGGCGTGGAAGGTCGCACCCTTGAACTCTTTGACGTAGTCCTCGATACGACCCCGTCGGACGTTCTTGAGTTCCTTTACCCAATCAATCTTTTCTTGGGTAAGCCCATCGGGGTCATGGATGAATCCACCCGAATCTGAAAGGGTGAGCGGCGTGCCGCCGCGGTGGAGAATTTTCTCCGCTGCATGGGTCGCAACATTGCCGGAACCGGAGATGATGGCGGTCTTGCCCTCGATCGCGGTGCCAGCCTTCTTGAGCATGTCTTCCAGGAAATAGACGGTGCCGTAGCCGGTCGCCTCCGTACGGACCAAGCTGCCCCCGTATTCTAGGCCTTTGCCCGTAAGCACACCGGTGTACTGATTCGTGATCCGCTTGTATTGGCCGAACATGAACCCGATTTCGCGCCCGCCAACGCCAATATCACCAGCCGGGATATCAATGTCTGAACCGACGTGGCGATAGAGTTCGGTCATGAACGATTGGCAAAAGCGCATGATCTCATGCTCCGATTTACCCTTCGGGTTGAAATCGGAGCCGCCCTTGCCGCCGCCCATGGGCAGTCCGGTCAGGCTGTTCTTGAAGGTCTGCTCAAAGGCGAGGAACTTCAGGATGCTCTGGTTGACGCTTGGATGAAACCGAAGGCCGCCCTTATAGGGGCCGATCGCATTGTTGTTCTGCACCCGGTAGCCACGCTGCACGCGAATATGGCCATTGTCGTCTTCCCAACAGACGCGGAAGCTCACAACACGATCCGGCTCCGCGATCCGGCGGAGGATCTGATACTCGTGATAGACCTCTTTGTCTTTGATGTAGTCAAAGACGTATTCCGCGACCTCGTAGACGGCCTGGTGAAACTCGGTTTCCCCGGGGTTGCGCTTCTTAACCCCTTCCATAAATTTTTCGCGATTGACGTGGTCCGATACGGCCATCTGGGGGCTCCTAAACTTACCTGGGCAGCCGCAGCTCGGCCGCCAATCTAGCGGTTATACTGCTGTTTACGTGGACGTCAATCAAGCGATCCGATAGGTCTCAAAGGGCCTACGAGCTAGTGCCGGAAATGACGCATCCCGGTCATCACCATGGCCAAACCGGCCTCGTCGGCTGCGGCGATCACCTCGTCATCGCGCATCGATCCGCCGGGCTG
>JAPKDI010000404.1 GCA_026421105.1 Alphaproteobacteria bacterium
TGTATCTTCTTTCATGATGCGGCACTCATAGCATCGGGCGTTGGGCCGCGCCAGCAGGTGAGGGCGCTCAGGCTCGCCGTTTGCGCAACCTTTTCAGGGCGACCAGTGCCCAAATCGCTTCGACAATCCCGAAGGGCCAGGAGCCGATGAGAAACCCATAGACCGAGGCTGCCGCACAGGCGACCGCGAAGGCCGCAATGAAGCTGGGATGCCGGCCCTCCAGTGCGTAGAACAGCAACATCCCGCTGACCGCTACGAAACCGTAAAGGTCGATACCGGTCATCGGGCGGGCGCCCTAGGTTTCGATGGGCGTGTCGGTGCGACCACCCCATTCGGTCCACGACCCGTCATAGACGGCCCAACTGTCATGCCCGACGAGATGCAGCCCTAGCGCTATGGCCGATGCGGTGATACCGGAGCCGCAACTGGTCACAACGGGGCCACCAAAGTCGATCCCTGACCCTTCCAGCGCAGCGCGCAGAGCTGCCGCGTCTTTCAGGGTCCGGTCCGCATTTAAAATGTCGGTGTAGACGAGATGCTTCGCACCAGGAATGTGGCCCGACCGCACGCCAGGGCGCGGTTCGGCGTCGGTGCCGTCAAAGCGCCCTTTGGGGCGCGCATCGAGCACTTGCTCGGCACGGCTCTCGGTATTCGTCATCAATTGTTCGACGCTGCGCACCAGTGCCGGGTTGAGCGTCGCGGCGTACGTCGCTGCCGTTGGGGAGGGCGCCGCGGTTTCTAGCGCGCGTCCTTCAGCCGTCCACTTCGGCAATCCGCCGTTCAGCAGCGCCACATTGTCATGGCCGAAAGCACGAAACTCCCACCACACCCGCGCGGCACTTTGCAGGCCAATGCCGTCATAGACGACAACGTGGTCAGCATTTGAAATCCCCATGGCCCCAACAGCTTTCGCAAAGTCAGCGGCGCTTGGCAGCATGTGCGGCAAGTCAGTCTTGGGGTCGGCGATCTCATCGATCGGAAAGAACTGCGCGCCAGAAATATGCCCGGCGTTATACTCAGACACGGGGTCACGGTTCTGTGCCGGTAAATACCATGAGCAGTCCAACACTTTTACGGCGTTGAGGTTGTCGGCAAGCCAGGCGGTCTCAACGAGCGCATCGGGGTTGGCGTAAGGCATCAACAAGTTCCTCTGTGTGGCATCGTGCGGTCGGCCCCGCTGGGGATCATTGGGCGAACCGCAAGTTCACGCGGCGGTTCTGGCGGCCCTTCTTTTCGATCCTGCCCACTTCTATTGCGCCAATCTCGCCGGTTCGTTTCACATGTGTTCCGCCGCACGGTTGCAGGTCAACATTGTCGCCGATTCTTAAAAGCCGCACTTTGCCTGCGCCGCGCGGTGGCTTCACTGCCATGGTCTTGACGAGGTCAGGTTGGGCATCAAGTTCAGCGTCGGTGATCCACTCTTCGCTCACCGGATGATCCGCTTCGATCAACGCGGCCAAGCTTGCGATGATCTCTTCCTTATCCAAAGTTGCCTCCGGAATGTCAAAGTCCAGCCGTCCCTTAGTGTTGCCGACCGATCCGCCAGTAACCGGGTAAGGCAAGA
This sequence comes from Alphaproteobacteria bacterium, assembly GCA_026421105.1. The sequence goes on from JAPKDI010000404.1 coordinate 1,565, forward strand.
TGGCCGACAGCAAATGCATGCACGTATGCATCCGCATCAACTTGTGGCGCCGGTCCCAGTCGATGGTCGCGGTCACCTTGGTGCCGACGGCTGG
>JAPKDI010000405.1 GCA_026421105.1 Alphaproteobacteria bacterium
ATCCCTAGTCCGTCGGATGATCGCGATTCGATCGACGTGCCAATCGTCGGGGAGACTGACGAAGGTGCCACCACACAAGTATCACGCTCAATGCTGGTCGGTATTGTCCGCCCTCGCATCGAAGAAACCCTAGAACTCGTCCGCGATCGATTGCACGCCTCGGGCGTGGCCCGCTCAGCCGGTCGCCGGGTCGTTCTCACTGGCGGGGCCAGCCAACTCCAGGGCGTGCGCGAACTGGCGGCGCGAGTACTCGACAAACAGGTCCGGCTCGGCCGCCCCATTCGGGTAGGCGGACTTGCCGAAGCGACCGGCGGCCCAGCGTTCTCGACCTGCGCTGGGTTACTCAGTCTGGCAGAGCGCGAGCAGCTACCGGCTTTCGAAAATGTCGTTTCCATTGAACCCGCCATTGCCGGCGGCGCGATCTCGCGCATCGGCCGATGGCTGGCGACCAATTTCTGACCGGCCATAGAAGCCGGCATGAAAAAACTAGGACTAGGGATGGATCTTAGAAAGACAAAAAACGTGAAGGTCAGTAACCGTGGAGGGTGATAATGACGATTAACTTAAGTGTTCCAGCGATGACCGAGCTACAACCTCGGATCATCGTGGCAGGCGTCGGTGGCGCAGGCGGTAATGCCGTCAACAACATGATCAATGCCGAACTCGAAGGCGTCGACTTCATCGTTGCCAATACCGACGCGCAATCTCTCGCGCAATCGCGTTCAGAACGTCGCATTCAATTGGGCATCAATGTGACCCAAGGGTTAGGCGCCGGGTCGAACCCGGATGTCGGCCGTCGGGCCGCCGAAGAATCGCTGCCCGAACTGATGGAAGCGCTGGCCGGTTCGCATATGGCCTTCATCACCGCCGGAATGGGTGGTGGCACGGGGACTGGTGCGGCGCCCGTTATCGCGCATGCGGCGCGTGAAGCAGGGATCTTGACCGTTGGCGTGGTGACCAAGCCCTTCCAATTCGAAGGTGGGCATCGCATGACGCTGGCTGATCAAGGGATCGAGGAGCTTGAACGCTACGTCGATACGCTGATCATCATTCCAAACCAGAACCTGTTCCGGGTGGCCAACGAAAAGACCACCTTCGCAGACGCCTTCAAAATGGCTGACGATGTCCTTTATTCGGGCGTGCGTGGGGTCACCGACCTGATGGTCATGCCAGGCCTAATCAACCTCGATTTTGCTGATGTTCGTGCCGTCATGGCCGAGATGGGTAAGGCGATGATGGGCACCGGCGAAGCGGAAGGTGAGGGCAGGGCGATCGAGGCGGCCGAAGCCGCGATCTCCAACCCGCTGCTCGACGAAGTGTCGATGAAGGGTGCCCGTGGCGTCCTGATCAACATTTCGGGCGGTCCCGACATGACCTTGTACGAAGTCGACGAAGCTGCCAATCGCATCCGAGATGAGGTCGACCCCCAAGCTAACATCATCTTTGGGTCAATCTTTGACGAGAGCCTCGAAGGCAGCGTGCGTGTTTCGGTTGTGGCAACCGGCATCGACGCCGAGGAGCAGGCTCAACCGCGCCTGCATACCCTGTATCCCGAGCCCGCAGTGGCGCAGCAGACGATCGAAAACGATTCGACGTTCGAACCAGTGCGTGCCGCTCAAGCACCGCTAGCGTTCAACCGGGCTC
>JAPKDI010000406.1 GCA_026421105.1 Alphaproteobacteria bacterium
GCGTTTTCGGCGGCGGCAAGCATCTCGGTGCCTCCTGAGGCATGGACGGTGGTCATCTGCACGCCGAGGTCGGTGGCGGCGATGACGGCCTTGGCCACGGTGTTGGGGATGTCGTGCAGTTTGAGGTCGAGAAACACCTTCGCGCCGGTCGCGCGTAGTTTGCGGACGATGTCCGGCCCGCCGCTGACAAACAACTGCTTGCCCACCTTGAACGCACCGACGACGGGGGCGAGTTCCTCGGCGAGTTTCAGCGCCTTCTGCGGGCTGGGCAGGTCGAGCGCGACGATGATTGGATTGTCCACGGCAGCAGTCTAGTGGTGTGTGGTAGGATTGTCAGGCGGTTTCGCTGATCGCCTGCGCCTCGTCGGCGAGCATTTGCTTGAGATTCCCGACGTGCCATTCGATGTCCTCGATGAACGACTTGAGCAGCCCCTCGAGTTTGCCTTGCCACAACACACCAAGCTTGAGTGTGGGAAAGCCGGGCAGCGGAATGGCGCGCACACCCGGCATGCGCCGGGAGGAGGGCGACACGACACTGACGGCGATGCCGAAGCCCTTGGCCGCGAGTTTCTCCGCCAGGTCGAACGAGTTCACCTCGAGCGTCGTGTGCCAGTCCACGCCCGCATCGGCCAGGCCGGTGCGGAAGATTTTTGTCACCGGCTCATCCGCCGGCATGCAGATGAGCGGCTCGGTGATTTTTCTCCGCTCTATCAACTCCTCGATCGACTTGATCTTGGACGACCGCCGGGCCACCAGCACCAGCGGAATCTCGAGCAGTGAGCGCGCCTCGATGCCGGGAGGCGGTTCCTTCTCAAGCACCGTCACGGCGACGTCGATCTCGCGGGCGAGCAGGGCTGTCTCCAGCGCCGGCTGGTGTCCGGGCCGAAGCGACACCCGCAGGTCGGGCCGGTCCTCACGAACCTTTTCCATGATCGTTGGCATGTGGTCGCTCAGGATAATGTGCGATGCGCCAACGCGGATCCGCTGCGATTCCCCGCCGCGCAGGTCGTCGGCCATCTTGTCGAGGTTGCTAAAAAACGGCTCGACGAACTCGTAGAGTTTCCGCCCCGTTTCCGTCAACTCGAACGGCCGGCGGTGGAACAGCGGCGCGTCGATGTGCTCCTCGAGGAGCGCGATCTGCGAGCTGACCGCCGGTTGCTGGATGCCGTAGGGGATCTTGCGCACGGCGTTGCTGATGCCCTCGTGCTTGGCCACGTAGTAAAACAGTTCGAGATGGTGGATATTCATCGGGAGAAACGCTTGACTCCCGCAGCATGCCACTTGGCCAAGCGTTCGGCAATCCCGGGAAGTTGCCAAAAACGGTTCTCTGCGTAAAAGACGGGAGGAGAAAATTCCACCTTGCCCCATTTCAAATTTGATTTGGGACGAGGATGTAACTCATCCCTCCCCCCGGCTGTATCACTGCCAATTTTCGCATTTTCATCCTGCCTTTCGTGCGGTACGTTCTCCCGACGTGAATCTGATTTTTTACAGGCGACTTGGCTTGGTGTTGAGTTTGGTTTCGGGCGCAACTTCCGCGCTTGGCAAGGCTGTCGACTTCGAGAGCCAAATCAAGCCGCTGCTCTCCGACCGCTGTTTCGCCTGCCACGGCCCGGACGAAAACGCCCGCAAGGC
>JAPKDI010000041.1 GCA_026421105.1 Alphaproteobacteria bacterium
TGGTCGCCCCCCACCCGCTGTGGGGGCCCCGCTACTTATTTAACCCTTAGGTAACGAGCTCCTGAACCAGTGGCCGTCTCAGGCGTGCCGGCAGGATTTGAACTGCGCCGTATGTGGACGGACGAGCGCGCGCGTAGCGCGCTGTTCCAAGTCCTCGTCGTTCTCGGCCTTGCCCTGTTGGTCGCGTTTTTCGTTTCCAACACAATGGCCAATCTCCAAGCGCGCGGGCTTGAGCCCGGCTTCGGATTCTTTGGTGACACGGCCTTTTTCGATATCAATCAAAAACTGATCGACTATTCGTCGCAATCGACGTTCGGTCGCGCCCTTGTTGTAGGCCTTCTCAACACACTGTTGGTCTCCGCGCTAGGTATTATTAGCGCGACGGTGATCGGCTTTACGGCAGGAGTTTTGCGGCTATCAAATAACTGGTTGGTCGGTCGCTTGATCACCGTCTACGTCGAGTTCACGCGGAATGTCCCGGTCTTACTGCAGATTATCTTTGGGTGGTCGATCCTCACAGGGCTGCCTAAAGTCGCGGACAGCCTCTCTATCGGCGGCGCCCTTTTCCTGAATAACCGTGGTGTCCGCATGCCGGCGCCCATTCTTGAAAATGGGTTCGGTTGGGTCGCAATCTTCTTTGCCTTCGGTGTCGTTGCAACCTTCTTCGTTGGCCGCTGGGCGCATCGGCGTCATATGGCGACGGGTCAGCCATTCCCGATGCTGTGGGTCGGGCTCGGGTTGCTCACCCTGCCGGCTTTGATTGTTTTTATTGTTTCTGGGCAGCCGCTCGATTGGGATATGCCCGAACGAACCCGGTTCAATTACCGGGGAGGGTTCAACGTCACCCCCGAGCTCGTGGCGCTTTGGTGGGCACTGTCGACCTATACCGGCTCTTTCATTTCTGAAATCGTGCGCGCTGGCATCCTGTCGGTCAGCAAGGGGCAAACCGAGGCTGCGCATGCGCTCGGGCTACGTCCCGGCCTGACCATGCGCAAGATCATTATTCCTCAGGCCTTGCGCGTCATCATTCCGCCACTCACCAGCCAGTACCTCAACCTCACAAAAAATTCGTCGCTGGCGATTGCCATCGGGTACCAGGACTTTGTTTCAATCGGCAACACGGTCTTGAACCAAAGTGGACAGGCGATTGAGGTCGTCGGCATTTGGATGGTTGTCTACCTGAGCCTCAGTTTGGCAACGTCCGCGTTCATGAATTGGTACAACAGCCACATCGCGTTGGTGGATCGATGACGACACAACCGTTCTTCCGCCAGCAAAGCGAACTCCTTGCCGAACGACCGCCGCCGGCCGCAACCTCGGGCGTGATCGGTTGGGTCAGGGCCAATCTCTTTTCGGGTTGGCTCAGTACTATTCTGACGTTGCTCGGTATCTACATGTTGTGGCTCCTCATTCCGGGCCTCCTGGATTGGGCATTCTTTGACGCTGACTTCCACGGCGATGACCGTTTCGCCTGCACAAGCTCCGGCGCCTGCTGGGCTTGGTTCGATCAACGGATCAATCAGTTCCTCTACGGGTTTTACCCCAGCGAGCAGACTTGGCGGGTCAATGTTGCGCTGGTTCTATTGATTCCAGCGCTGGCGCCGATCTTGTTTGACAAAATACCCGGTGCAAAACACCTGCGGTGGTTCTCGCTCGCGTATCCCGTTGTGGCGACGTTCTTGCTGATCGGTGGGGTAGGGCTCGAGGAAGTCCCCACCCACAAATTTGGCGGCTTCATGCTCAACGTGACCGTCGGGCTGGCCGGGATCGTTTTGTCGCTGCCGATCGGGATTGTCCTAGCGCTCGGTCGTCGATCACGCATGCCGATCGTCCGCACCCTTTCGCTAGCGTTCATCGAAATATTCCGCGGCGTGCCGTTGATCACGCTGCTGTTCGTCGCTGCGATCCTCTTGCCTATGTTTTTGCCGCCGTCATTCAGCCTCGACCTAGTTGTACGTGTGATAGTGGTCGTCACGGCCTTTGCGTCGGCCTATATGGCCGAGGTCATTCGCGGCGGCCTACAGGCGGTGCCGCGCGGCCAGTACGAAGCCGCTGCCGCGCTTGGTCTGGGCTACTGGAAGATGATGGGCCTCATCGTCTTGCCGCAGGCACTCAAGATTTCTATCCCGGGGATCGTCAACACGTTCATTGGCTTGTTCAAAGACACCACGCTCGTGATCGTCATTGGTCTCTTCGATGTGCTCAACATCGGACGCACAATGATCGCAAACCCTGACTGGCTGGGCCTTGCGGTTGAAACGCAGGTTTTCATTTCGCTCTTTTTCTTCGTCGTGTGCTTCTCCATGTCGCGCTACTCGGTCGTTCTCGAGCAACGCCTCGATACTTCAAACCGCTAGGGAACCGTCATGTCTACGGATCAGAACCAAGTTGCCGCTGACGCCAAGCCGATGATCGACATCGTTGGCCTCAATAAGTGGTTTGGAGCGTTCCATGTTTTGCGCGACATCAACCTATCGGTGGCGCCGCAGGAACGCATCGTCATCTGCGGGCCCTCCGGCTCAGGCAAGTCAACGCTGATCCGCTGCATCAACCGGTTGGAGGAGCATCAGGAAGGTTCGATCGTTGTCGATGGCACGGCGCTCACCCACGATCTCAAAAATATCGATGCCATTCGCCGTGAGGTCGGCATGGTTTTTCAGCAGTTCAATTTATTTCCCCATCTCACTGTGCTCGAAAACTGCACTCTGGGCCCGATCTGGGTGCGCAAGACACCAAAAGATGAGGCCGAGAAAATTGCGATGGAGTTGCTCGAGCGGGTCAAGATCCCTGAGCAGGCTGATAAATATCCCGGTCAACTGTCAGGCGGACAGCAACAGCGTGTCGCCATCGCGCGCAGCTTGTGCATGAAGCCCAACATCATGTTGTTCGATGAGCCTACTTCGGCGCTCGACCCGGAGATGATCAAAGAAGTCCTTGACGTGATGGTCGACCTCGCGCAAACCGGCATGACCATGATCGTGGTCACGCATGAGATGGGCTTTGCGTCACAAGTCGCCGACCGAGTGATCTTCATGGATGCCGGCCAAATCGTTGAACAGAACACCCCAGACGAGTTTTTCAACAACCCTCAATCGGATCGAACCAAACTTTTCCTGAGTCAGATACTGAGCCACTGAATATGACGCTGTCCGTCCGCGCGATAACTGACGCCGATGCGCTGGCCGCCTTGGGGCCCGCACTCATGCGCACCACGGGTTTCGCACCGGCCCGAGCTAAAAGGTTATTTTCTTGGACCCAATGCCGCACGGGTCGTGCGGCATGCGCAATGCTCGGTGATGGTCGTCCGTAGCTAGCAACGAGGAATTACTTACTGCGGAGCTTTCAAGTACGCGATCACGTTTTCGCGGTCGGCCAGCTTTTTGAGGCCGGCAAAACTCATTTTGGTGCCCTTAACGTATTTGCGCGGTTTTTCGAGAAAGGCGATTAGCGTTGCTTCGTCCCAGGTAATCCCGGACTTAGCCATCGCCTTCGAGTAGCGATATCCCTCCGCAACGCCGGCTGCTCGACCGACAATGTTGTGCAGGTTCGGGCCAACCTTGTGTTTTCCGCCTTCTTTAATGGTGTGACACGCCTTGCACTTGTTGAAAACTTTGGCGCCGGCCGCAGGATTACCCTCGGCGAAAGCAGTTCCGCTGATGACGCTCATCGCCACGGCAGCCAAAGCCAAAGTCATCTTCCGCATAACAACCTCTTTGAATTATTCGAGCTTAAAGATAATGAAGCCCTGCGAAGGAGGCAAAGTCCACCGACCATAACGATTTCTTGATTACCTTGCCGCAGGCTAGAATACGACCTCGAAACGGTGAGGGTAGTCGAAGGATGGCGGAAGGCAAGGGAGCCTGGCTCGAGACGCGGGAGAGCGACGGTGGTCAGGTTCTGGCGCCCGTTGGCCGCTGGGCAATCGGCGATCTATTCATTGTCGAGAAAGAAATTCGCGCTCAGGCTGATGCTGCGACCGGGCCTGTAACTATTGACCTGAGCAAGGTCGAGGCCCTCGACACCGCCGGCGCATGGACGATCTACCGCACGGCAAAGCACCTGGAGGAATGCGGTATTGCCGTCGATGTCGTCGGCGCCGACGAAGACCAAATCGCCCTCATTGGCGCTGTCCGCGCCGCTGAGACCGAAGTGCCACGGGACGAGCCGACGGGCAACTCCTTCGTCAACATGGTGGCGCATGTTGGCCAAGCCACTGTCGATATAGCGAAAGAGACAGCGGATCTCATTGGATTTTTTGGACAGACGTTGGTTGCGGCAGCGAACGTCATAGCGCATCCACGCCGCCTGCGCACCACGTCGCTTTTCTACCACATGGAAGAAGTTGGCTTGAACGCCATACCCATCGTTGGCCTGATGTCGTTCCTCATCGGGATTGTTCTGGCCTTCCAAGGCGCGAGCCAACTCCAGCGATTTGGCGCCGAGGTCTTCGTCGTCAATCTTGTCGCCATCTCTGTGCTGCGCGAGATCGGGGTGTTGATGACCGCGATTATCGTGGCGGGCCGATCAGGCAGTGCGTTCACGGCGCAAATCGGCTCGATGAAAGTCAATGAAGAAGTCGACGCGATGCAAACGCTGGGGCTCGATCCCATGGAAGTTTTGGTGCTACCACGCCTGTTCGCGCTCATGCTGACATTGCCACTGCTCGCCTTCTTTGCCGACATCATGGGGTTGATGGGTGGCGCGCTCATGGCGTGGATAGCGCTAGATATTTCGCCCGCGACATTTATTGAACGGTTGCGCGACGCGATTGGACTTTGGTCATTCTGGGCCGGCATCCTGAAGGCGCCCTTCTTTGCTTTTCTGATCGCGATGATCGGATGCTACGAGGGCTTCCAAGTCACCGGCAGCGCTACTAGCGTTGGACACCGAACTACCCGGGCCGTTGTCGAAGCGATTTTCCTCGTGATCGTCGTTGATGCGGCTTTCTCCATATTTTTCCAAGTGATCGGGATATGATGGCAGAGAGCGACATTGCAATTCGGGTGCGCGGGCTCCGCACTCAGTTTGGGAATCAGGTTATCCACGACAATCTGGACCTCGACGTACGGCGCGGTGAGGTGATCGGCGTTGTGGGCGGGTCCGGCACCGGGAAGTCCGTTCTGCTGCGCACGATTGTAGGCCTCAACCGGCCTGCCGCGGGGTCGATTGAGGTCCTCGATCGACCGGTCACGGGCGCTTCACGCACGCAAATGCTCGAACTCGAAAGGCGCTGGGGCGTGCTTTTTCAGGACGGCGCTTTGTTCAGTTCACTTACCGTGGATGAAAACATCGAAGTCCCGCTGAAAGAGCACACTGCGATGTCGCATGAGTTTCGCAAAGAGGTTGCTGCACTGAAGTTGCGCATGGTCGGCTTGCCTTTATCGGCATGCCATAAGTTCCCGTCGCAACTATCGGGCGGGATGCGCAAACGTGCGGGTCTTGCCCGCGCGCTGGCTCTTGACCCTGATGTTCTCTTTCTTGACGAGCCCACTGCGGGCCTAGATCCAATTGGTGCTGCCGCGTTTGACCAATTGATCCGCCGACTTCAACAATCACTTGGGCTGACGGTTTTCATGGTGACCCACGATCTGGACAGCCTTCATGCAATTTGCGATCGTATCGCGGTGCTGGCCGATCACCGAGTTTCTGTGATTGGGCCAATGGATCACATGCTGGCGAGCGATCACCCATGGGTTCGCGAGTATTTCCATGGACCGCGCGCGCGAGCGGCACTGGGTTAGGGCCGGGATATGGAAAACAAAGCCAACTACGTCCTCGTCGGCTCATTTGTGCTCGTCGTGGTTCTCGGGCTTTTTGGGTTCGTGATTTGGCTCGCGAAACTTGAAGTCGACCGGGAGTTCGCCCGCTACACCATCTACTTCGAAGGTTCAGTCTCTGGCCTCAGTACGGCGAGTAGCGTCCTCTATAACGGGATTCCGGTCGGCACCGTCGACGCGATCGGGATCGATCCGAAAAACCCGCAGCAAGTCCGCGTCGTAATCGAGGTTGCAACCGACACGCCCGTGAAGCGGGATTCGGTGGCAGAGCTGCAAGCCCAAGGGATAACCGGCGTCTCATTGGTTGCGTTGACCGGCGGGAGCGCCGGGAGCCCCGACTTAAACGAGATCCGCGAAGGTGAACGCTTCCCAATAATCGATTCGCGACCGTCTCAATTCCAACGGCTGTTTCAAGGTGCGCCCGATCTCATCGCGCGTGGCGTCGAATTACTAGAGCAGACCAAGGAATTTTTTAGCGACGACAACATTGCGTCGCTCTCGTCCATCATTGTCGATGTCGCGGCTTTGTCAGGCGAGTTGGCCAGCCGAACCGGCAATATCGGCGACATTTTAGACAACGTCCAGAAGACTTCCGACGAGATGCGCAGCGCGGCGGTTTCTCTCAATTCCCTGATTTCTAACTTGGATACACAGGCCGAAACGTTGGCCGACAGCGCTGGTTCGACGTTGGCGGCCCTGCGCGGCGCCATGACAACGGCAGACGGCATGCTTGAGAACGATTTGGGCGCACTCGTCGAAGAGCTCCGCGCGACAGCAACTGCGGTGACGCGGGTCTCCGACGGTTTGAACGCGGTTGTCGATGACGCGCGTCAACCGATCGCAGATTTCTCCGCAGACGGGCTATATGAGTTTTCAGGCCTTATCGCTGATATGCGCGCCCTGATGGGTGATCTCTCGCGGGTCACCACACAAATTGAATCCGACCCAGCCCAGTTCCTTTTTGGCGACCGACAGCGGGGATTTGAAGTTCAATGAGCAAATTCGCACGAATCAAGCGCTACCGCGCTGTTGCCTCGCTCTTGCTTCTGGCAGGGTTGTTGGCCGGCTGCGGCGGTATTATCCCCGGCAGCGCGCCGCCCGCCAGTCTGTACACCCTCACACCCAAGAGCACTTTTGACGAGAGCATTGCCGCAGTGCCGTGGCAGCTCGTTGTCGAGGAGCCCAGCGCCGCGGGTGGGCTTCAGGTGCAAAGCATTGCGCTGCGCACGAAGGCGATTGAGCTCCAGTATTTCGCCGGGGCCCGTTGGACTGAACGCGCGCCACGGATGGTACAAACGCTACTCGTCGAGTCTTTCGAAAACAGCGGCAAGATCGTCGCGGTTGGCCGGCAAACAAACGGCCTTCGGTCGGACTTCAATCTCAAGACGGAATTGCGCGAGTTTCAGGCCGAGTACGCCGGAACCAATCGCCCGCCGACGGTTCATGTACGGATGAGCGCACGCCTCATTCAACAGCCACGCCGCGAGATCATCGCTTCGGAAAATTTCGATGCCAAGGTCGTTGCGTCAAGCACGTCGATGGAAGACGTCATCTTGGCTTTCGATGGTGCGCTCGGAAAGGTCATCCGGCGCACGGTCGAGTGGAGCCTCGAGAAAGGTGCCGCCGCCTATCGACCGCGTTGACCCTCTATTCAGCCGCTTCGCGATTGCTGCCTCTAGGGTCCTGAAAATCGAGCGCCATGACAGCGTCAGCCATTGCGCGGTAGTGCGGTTGCCGGTCGTCACCAATCTGCGGATACTTTTGGATACTGTGGCTTAGGCCGAGAGACAGCGCCATCTCGGTTGCTTTGTACCCCGTCGTCAGTGGGTTCAAGACCGGTGCGTCGACCCGTGCCGCAATGTCATTGGCCGCAGGTGACATGCAGGTGCATCCCAACATGATGGCGTCCGCACCGTCTTCAGCGAGCGCACGGTCGCACTCTCGGGTGATCCGGTCCAGCTGGGTCATTTCGCCTGCACGCATATCCGTAACAAAATTCTTGTCGTCACCGAGTGAGTCCAATTCGTCATCGGCACTCACACAGCGAATGGAAACGCAACGGTCCTCCATCCGGTAAAGCTGCAGTAGGCCGTGATAAATAAACAGCAATTGCGGCGGCCAAATGGTGACGATGGAGAATTTGTCGCCGAGCTGGCAGGCCGCGTGCATCGTCGCCTGCCCGGCGCCAATAATGGGAATACGAAGACCCGAGCGCAGCACGTTCAAACCGTAGTCGCCGACGGTGTTGATGAACACGGCGTCGCAGCCCTCAGCCGCGGCGCGCAACCCGGTCTCGACGTTGGCGATTTCGCTCATGTGTCGGTTGATTTCGTTGGCTGGGAAGGCGGGCAACCGCGTCTCGATCAGCCGAGGATCAAACCCGGCGGCGCTGACGTCCAGAATTTCTTGCGGCGGCTTGTCGTCGCCCGTGCGCCGATAACCGGTCCCAATAACGGCAATCTTTTTCATGATGAGCCTCCTGTCCAGAGGCCATCCTAGCAGCAGTCCTTTGTGCCTCGCTACACGTCGAGGTTATTGAGCTGCTTTGCGAGATCTTCCAGCATTTCTCGGTTCTCCACGCGGGAAATCCAATCCTTGGGGATTGCCTTGCCACCGAGGTAGGCGCCTGAAAGTGCGCCCGCCATCGCGCCCATCGTGTCTCTTTCGCCGCCCTGAAGGACAGCACAATAGACGCACTCTTTAAACGATTTTTGGTTCATCAAAAAGGAGTACAGCGCGTAGGGCAGTGACTCCGCAACCGTTTGGGATAGCTCAAGTTCCGGCGTTTGGGATAGCTCAAGTTCCGCGGCTGCTTTCTCTGGGGGGGCGTTGCCGGCAAC
>JAPKDI010000042.1 GCA_026421105.1 Alphaproteobacteria bacterium
GGTGAGAGCGGGTTGATGGCAGATGGGTCACCGCCGGCCTTAGCGACGGCATCGCGCATCGCCGCAAGGTCGACGACCGCGGGCACACCGGTGAAGTCTTGCATCAGGACCCGGGCCGGACGGTATGCGATTTCGCGAGGCGCTTTGCGACGCTTGAGCCAGGCGGCCATCGCTTTGATATCCGCCACAGTGACTGTGCGGCCATCTTCATAGCGGAGGAGATTCTCGAACAGGACCCGTAGCGACAAGGGCAATGTGGAGAGATCAAGATCGAGGGCTTTTTCCGCCGCCTTGATACTGAAATAATCGTAGCTACGGTTCCCGACCTTTAGGGTCCGGCGCGTTTTGAGGGTATCCCGGCCGATCGACGCCACTATGTGCCTCCAGGTAGAAAACTAAAGGGGATAGCGGGTCTAGTGACGCGCTACGGCGCGGTTTACCACGCTGGGCGCGGGATTTCTACTCGGCGGGCGCGGCCGGGCGGGGCTGCGGCGATGACGACCTCGACACCAGCGCCGTGACCGCCGCGCGTGCCAAAAAGTCTGTTGCTACCAGCGCGAGGCCGAAGACGTTGACGCCGAAATCGTCTGCGTAAACGCCGGTCCCTAGATCTATCCATGACGGAAAATTACGATGCACAAAGCGCTTTCAAACGTAAGCAGAACACCGAACAGCAGCCCCCGCCAGAACGTGAGATGGAAACTGAGTTGCCGAGCGGTCGGCACCCAAGACAGCAAGAAGATCGGCGCAAGACCCATGACCATCGTGCCGCTGATCGTCGTTGCCGCGGTCACCGCTGGCCAGGCGCGATCGCCGCGGTAGATGCTGAACAACGGTAAATTGCCGAGAATCGCAATTGCCAAAATGATGCAACGGCCCATACGCATGCGGCGTGCGGTCGGGTCTTCGGTGCTCGGCCTGCCATGCCAATCGCGCGCTACCCGCTTGGATGTAATGTCGGCAAGGTCATTTAGGGTTCCTATCTCGAACGCCGGTGTTTGCAGGAGCGGAATCTAGCGCCCTAAACTGCCGACGCCCGTCACAATCCAGTGACGCTGCAACCCAGGCAGCCATGAACACGCACGACGACCCGCGGCACCACACGTTTACGGCCGATCGGCTGACCTGCATTCGTGGGCAGCGTGTGGTTTTTTCGGATCTCAGCTTTGTCATCCGGCCGGGAACGGCCACCGTGCTAAGCGGCCCGAACGGGAGCGGCAAGTCCAGTTTGCTGCGCCTTGTTGCCGGACTGCTCAAGCCTGCGGTTGGTACAATGACGTGGGGAGACGAGCGCACACGGCCTGATCCGGAATTTCACCGCCAACAGGTTGGCCTCGTCGGGCATCAGGATGCCGTCAAGCCTGCGTTCACTGTGGCCGAGAATCTGCGGTATTGGCGGGCGATCCTAGGGGGAGCGTCCGGTGAAAATGTCATTGGGGCGGCGCTATCGGCGCACGACCTGGGGCATCTTGCCGATCTTCCCGCCCGGCTGCTATCGGCCGGGCAACGGCGGCGCCTTAACTTGGCGCGGCTCAACCTCGCCCCGCGACAATTGTGGCTGCTGGACGAACCAACCGTGTCGTTGGATAGCGAGAGTGTCGCGCGCCTGGAAACTTGCCTTCGGCAGCACCTCGACAACCAGGGCAGCGCCCTGATCGCCACTCACACGCCGCTGAATGTCGGGTCGAGCGCGACGATTGAACTCGCGCCAGCAACGTGGGATGCCCTCGATGAGTGAGTTTTTCGCGTTGATCCGGCGCGATCTTGTACTCGCGCGCCGCCAAGGCAGCGCTACCACAAGCGTCGCCGTGTTCTTCATCCTCACCGTGACGTTGTTTCCGTTGGGGATTGGACCCGAGTCAGCACTCCTCGGCACCGTGGCAAGTGGGGTCATTTGGGTTGCCGCGTTGCTAGCAACGATGCTGTCGCTGGATCGGCTTTTTCAGAGTGATTTTGAAGACGGCAGCCTTGATGTGATCGCGTTGAGCCCGCTGCCGCTCGAACTGGTGGCGCTGGCAAAGACCCTGGCGCACTGGCTATCGACTGGCCTTCTTCTCGTCGTTCTCAGCCCGTTGCTCGGTCTGCTGATGCAACTTGATGGGGCCGCGTATCTCACGCTGATCGCGGCGATGGCCTTGGGCACACCGACATTGAGCCTGTTTGGCAGCATTGGTGCAGCGCTGACGGTCGGCGTGAAGCGCGGCGGCGTCTTGGTATCCCTACTGGTGATCCCGCTTTACATTCCGGTCTTGATTTTTGGCGTCGGTGCAGTGGACGCAGCCGCCGACGGTCTAACACAGCGACCACACTTATTAATGCTTGCAGCGCTATTTCTGTTCTCGGTGGTGCTCTCGCCCATTGCCAGTGCCGCTGCGTTGCGGCTGAATTTGGAATAATGATGGTGACGCCCGTGTTGAGACTGCGTGCGGCAACTTGCTTTCCACTCACAGCCTCGTGCATTGCCCGAATGATGATCGAGACAGCCTAATGGCCAACATGCATCGCTTCGCCAACCCTGCACGCTTTGTGCGTCTCTCTAATGCCCTAATGCCATGGCTAATGGGCGCGATGTTGATTTTTTTCGGCGCCGGTCTGTATCTCGGCCTGATCACCTCGCCACCCGACTATCAGCAGGGCGACAGCGTCCGAATTATGTACGTCCACGTTCCAGCAGCAACACTCGCGTCAGGTGTCTATGCCTTTATGGCGATTGCCAGCGCCGTAGCTTTGATCTGGCGCCACCCGCTGGCTGATATTGCCGCCAAAGCCTCAGCCCCGATCGGTGCCGTGTTCACCTTGATCGCCCTGGTGACAGGCGCGCTTTGGGGACAGCCGACGTGGGGGACCTGGTGGGTTTGGGACGCGCGACTGACCTCGGTGCTGATCATGCTATTCCTGTATCTGGGCTATATGGGCTTATGGGAAGCATTTGACGATGATCGGCGCGCGGCCAAAGCCGCTGGCATCCTCGCATTGGTCGGTGCGGTGAACCTGCCGATCATCAAGTTCTCGGTCGAATGGTGGAACACGCTGCATCAGCCGGCTAGCATCTTGCGCGCCGACGGGCCGACGATTCACCCCGACCTCCTGACACCACTGGGTCTGATGTGGGGCGGGTTTGTTTGTTTCTTTGGCGTCGTCCTGATCGTGCGGATGCGACGCGAAATCGTTGGGCGCCGCATTCAAGCGTTGCAGTCTCTCTATGTCGCTTCAGATGGCCATGCAGCCACGGGAGGCTAGTATTTGCCGCTTTGTGGACCCATATCAGGGAGGTTCCTATATTGGCACCTTAGGCGCCGCGCGATTTGCGGGGCAGCCACAACGATACGACGGACATAGTGGAAGAGTTTCTTCGAATGGGCGGCTATGCCGCTTACGTTTGGCCAGCCTTCGGGGTGACGGTGATTCTTATGGTCGGGCTCTTTTCGTGGAGCCGGATCTCGTTGAAGGCCGCGCAACGCACGCTCGACCTTCTACAAAAAACGCGACGGGCGCGGCGGCGCAACCTCGATACCACCACGCCAGAATCTGACAGCTGACGTGAAACCGAAACGCAAGCGCCTCTACTTCCTTTTTGCCGGCATGGCAGCACTAGGCCTCGCGGTCGCGCTTACGCTTGCAGCGTTCGAGGACAACCTCGTGTATTTTAGTAGCCCCACCGACATCTACACCAAGGACATTCCTGGTGATCGCAAGTTCCGTTTGGGTGGTTTGGTGGAAGAAGATTCGGTTATCAAGACAAACAACGGGCTCACCACGACGTTTAGAGTGACTGATCTTGCCAACACCGTGCCTGTTTCCTACACCGGCATCCTGCCGGATCTGTTCGGTCCGGGTCAGGGGGTGGTCACCGAAGGCCACCTTGGCGCAAATGGAGTGTTCGTCGCCGAAATCGTTCTCGCCAAACACGATGAAAATTACCTGCCACCTGAAGTTGCTGAAGCGCTGAAGAAAAGCGGGCAGTGGAAAGGAGGCGCCCCATGATCGCCGAACTCGGACACTTCGCCATTGTATTGGCGCTCGCGGTTTCGATTGCTCAGGGCACGCTGCCGCTTGTGGGTGCGCATCGCGGCATCGACTCGCTTTCAGCCATCGCACGGCCCGCAGCGATCATGCAGTTCGTGTTGTTGGCGCTCGCCTTTATCGCTCTGACGATGGCGTTCGTCGGCTCTGATTTTTCAGTGCTCAATGTTTGGCAGAACTCGCACACAGACAAACCGTTGCTCTACAAAATGAGCGGCGTGTGGGGAAACCACGAAGGTTCGCTGCTGCTGTGGGTATTGATCCTGGCAGCGTTTGGCTTTGGTGTAGCAACCCTCGGCAATAACCTGCCGCCCACTTTGCGTACACGCGTGATCGCCATACAAGGACTGATCGGCGTCGGTTTCCTCTTGCTGCTCGTCTTTCTGTCCAATCCTTTTGAGCGTGTGTTTCCCGTTCCCGCACAGGGCACTGGTCTGAACCCGCTGTTGCAAGACCCCGGACTCGCGTTTCATCCACCGTTTCTCTATCTCGGCTATGTCGGGTTCTCGATAGCATTTTCGTTTGCGGTGGCAGCCCTGATTGAAGGCAAGGTGGACGCCGCTTGGGCTCGTTGGGTTCGTCCGTGGACCCTCGCGGCCTGGGTCGCACTGACAATAGGAATCGCGATGGGTAGTTGGTGGGCCTATTACGAACTCGGTTGGGGCGGCTGGTGGTTCTGGGATCCAGTGGAGAACGCTTCATTCATGCCTTGGCTGCTCGGCACCGCGTTACTGCACAGCTCCGTCGTCGTCGAAAAACGCGACACGCTGAAGTCTTGGACTGTGCTGCTGGCGATTCTCACGTTCTCGTTCAGCCTGCTGGGAACCTTCATCGTACGCTCCGGTGTCCTCAATTCCGTGCATTCGTTTGCGACGGACCCGGAGCGCGGGGTCTACATCCTCGTGTTTTTGGTTGTGTCCATCGGCGGATCACTGGCGCTCTATGCGTGGCGTGCCCCTGCACTCAAGGCCGGCGGTGTTTTTGCACCGGTTAGCCGTGAAGGCGCGTTGGTGCTCAACAACCTGCTGCTCATTGCCGCTACGGCGACCGTATTCATCGGCACGATGTATCCATTGTTTCTGGATGCGATCACGGGTGAGAAGGTCACAGTGGGGCCGCCCTTCTTTAACGCGACCTTTGTGCCATTGATGGTGCCGTTGCTTGCTGTGATGGCAATCGGGCCGATGATGCCGTGGAAGCGGGCCGACCTTGCGGGCACGTTGAGCCGTATGAAGATGGCCGCTGCTGTCACGGTTGTCGTCGCGCTGAGTACGCTCTATCTGTCGGGCTTTGACCCGATCCTCGCCGTACTTGGTATGGCGTTGGGCACCTGGCTGGTGGTTGGTGCTTTGGTCGACATCGGAGAGCGCACCCAGCTGTTCCGCATTCCCCTGCGCGACACCTTGCGGCGAGGCCGCAACCTACCGCGATCCGCTTGGGGCGGGGCAATTGCCCATGCCGGGATGGGCGTGGCGATCCTGGGGATGACCGGGACCCTCGCGTGGGAAATCGAAAAGCTGCAAATCATGCGGCCCGGCGAACGCATCGATATCGCCGGCTATGAGTTGGAATTCCGTGGCGTGGAACCGGTCACCGGCCCCAACTACGAGGCGGCGCGCGGGACGTTCCACGTTTACCTCAATGACGAACTCGTCGAGATCATGCAACCCGAGAGCAGGCGGTTCACCGATCCACCGATGGTGACCACGGAAGCGGCAATCCGCCCCCGCAACTTCGGTGACCTCTATGCGGTGGTCGGCGATTCGAATGGTGACGGCGGATTTGCCACGCGCATTTATCACAAGCCCATGATCAATTGGCTTTGGATCGGATCGTTGATGATGGCAGCCGGTGGACTAGTCTCTCTCACCGATCGCCGTTTGCGCGTTGGCGCCCCGCGTCGCAGCGCGGCGACGGCAAAAACTGAACACCGCCCACAGCAAGAAGCGGCGACGTAGATGCATCTGCGCTACTTGCTGCCCGGGCTTGGCTTCCTTGTGCTCGCCGTGGGACTTGGCGTTGGGCTGACCCTCAAGCCGCGTGAAATTCCGTCGGCGTTGATCGGTAAACCCGTGCCCGAATTCGACCTGCCAGCCGTCGAAGGCCGCGACGGCGGTCTGTCCAGCGCTGACTTAAGAACGGGGACGCCGGTCTTGGTCAACGTATTTGCATCATGGTGTGGCCCGTGCAGGCAGGAACACCCTTTGTTCATGGAACTAGCCCGCACGACGGACTTCACCATTTTTGGCCTGAATCAACGGGACGCGCCTGACGACGCCTCACGCTGGCTCGAAGTCTTTGGCGATCCTTACGATAAGACCGGCGCTGATCTGAGCGGGAGGACGTCGATCGACTGGGGGGTGTACGGCGTGCCAGAAACTTTTGTCGTCGATGGCAGCGGGTGCATTCAATACAAACATATCAGCGTCATGACCCGCGACGTACTGGAAGAAGAAATTCTGCCGCGCATGCGTGGCCAAAAACACGTGCCCTGCGAGAAATGATAATGCGGAACCTTGCTCTGTTGGCACTACTATTCAGTCTTCTAGCGGCACCGGCGGTTGCGCAATACGTGGATCAGCCGTTGAGCGATCCGGTGTTGGAGAAGCGGGCACAGGGGCTTCACAAAGAAATCCGCTGCTTGGTTTGTCAGAACCAAGCGATTGCTGATTCAAATGCCCACCTGGCGCGGCAATTGCGCGTGATTGTGCGCGAGCGGTTAGAAGCCGGCGACAACAATGACGACGTGAAAAGCTACCTTGTCGAACGCTATGGCGACTGGGTGCTCATGCGGCCGCCGTTCAATGCCAGCACGCTTATTTTGTGGATTGCACCATTTATCATTCTTGCTTTTGTGTTGGGTGGCGCAGCGATGTTCGTCATCCGGCGTCGACGGCAACAGCAGATCGGCTTCGAACCGCTAGACTCGCAAGAAGAAGCTCGCCTTGCCGCAATTCTCGACGAACAAAACTAAGGGCCGACCGGGAACCCAACGATGATCTGGATTGTTATTGCCCTGGTCCTGTTAGTGACCGTGGTGGCCATCGCCGTTCCGGTGCTGAACGCAAAGCCACCGCGCAGCGCATCGCAAGATTACGATCTTGCAGTATTCACCGATCAGATGAAGGAGCTTGAGCGTGACCAAGCTCGCGGTCTGATCAATGCCGAAGAGTACAAAGCGGCGCGTGCCGAAATCGGCCGGCGCATTCTGGCTGCCCAACGCATCGAGGGAGGCGCGACGAAGACGGCCACGCCCGGACGAGGCAACGCGATCGCTGCGGCAGCGGTGCTGCTGCTAATTCCGCTGGTCGCGACGCCGGTATACGTCTGGCGCGGCAATCCTGACCTGATCGGCGATCGGGTGGTCGCCCAACCGGTGCCAACAGCCCAGCCCGATCCGACGCAGCAAGCAGGCTTGGTTGAATCGGTGACCCGGCTAAAGACCCGTCTTGAAGCGATGCCTGAAGATTTTGACGGATGGGTATTGTTGGGACGCTCCTACATGGTCACCCAACAGCCGTTATTGGCCATCGATGCCTACGCCAAAGCGATCGCCTTGCGACCCGACGACACGACCGTTCGTTCGTTCTTGGGTGAAGCGATCGTTTTCTCCGCAGATGGCACGGTGACTGAGACAGCGCGCGTGGCCTTCACGATGGCGGTCCAAGCCGACCCAAAGGACCCGGCGGCGCGGTTCTATTTGGGCATGGCCGATGCGCAAGCTGGAAACTTGCGCGCAGCCTTCGATTCCTGGATCGCGTTGGCGGCAGAAACACCCGTGGATGCGCCGTGGCGCCCCGTGCTGAACCAACAATTACGCGCGGCAGCACAGGAGCTGAGCGTCGACCTGGCTGCGGTGATGCCGGACGCAGCACCCGCGCCAGTGGTCACACCGGCGCCACGTGGCCCAAGCCGCGACGATGTCGAAGCCGCCCAACAGATGTCACCGGGTGAACGGCAAGACATGATCCGCGGCATGGTCGCCCAACTTGCCGCGCGCCTTGAAGAGAACCCCGATGACGTCGAGGGCTGGGAACGCCTTGCGCGATCTTATCGGGTCTTGGGTGATAGCGAGAAAGCCGCAGAGGCGGAGGCAACCGTGCGGCAACTTCGGGGCGACGATGCGCCCCCGCCTCCGGCGCGTGCCGCGGCGCCAACAGACAACGGCGACCAGCAAGAACAGATCGAAGGCATGGTGGCGGGCCTCGCCGCCCGGCTTGAGGATGATCCGGCGGATCGCGAGGGATGGATCAGACTGACCCGCAGTTACCAGGTGTTGGAAGAACCGGCGAAGGCGCTCGACGCGTTTGAGGAGGCGACAGCCCAGTTTCCGAATGACGCAGAGCTACTACAACTTTTTGCCCGCGCGGTCATGCAACAGGCCGCGCCCGACGCCGCCTTATCGAATCGGGCGTTCAACCTTTACCGCCGTGTCCTTGAAGCCCAGGGCGAGAATCCCGAGGCGCTCTACTTTGTCGGCCTCGGTGAAGCCCAACGCGAAAACCCCGACGAAGCGCGGCGGCTGTGGACCGCCTTGCTGCAATACCTCGAACCAGAGTCGGAAGCGCGCAGGGTCGTCGAAGG
>JAPKDI010000407.1 GCA_026421105.1 Alphaproteobacteria bacterium
CACGCGGTTGTTTGCGCGGGCGCCGATTACCTGGTTTCGCAAAGTGTCGTTGGTGATGTTGTTCGGCTCGGGCGCGGCGGCGTTGCTGATCTGATCGCGCGCAAAACCCAGTCTACCAAATCGGTTTACCGGAACCGGGGAGGCCGAGGCGGGGCCACTTTTCGGTGACGGTTTCGATGACGTCATCGCTCATGCGGATCTTGGTGCCCCAGTCGCGGTGGGTTTCGGGCGGCAGTTTGTTGGTGGCATCGAGACCGGCCTTGGAGCCGAGGCCGGATTCGGGTGAGGCGAAGTCGAGATAATCGATCGGGGTATTCTCGATGACAGTGATGTCGCGCGCCGGGTCCATGCGGGTGGAGACGGCCCACATCACGTCTTTCCAGTCGCGCGCGTTAATGTCGTCGTCCACCACGATGACCCACTTGGTGTACATGAACTGCCGCAAGTAGGACCACACCGCTAGCATCACGCGCTTGGCGTGGCCGGGGTAAGCCTTTTTCATCGAGACCACGGCGATGCGGTAGCTGCAGCCTTCGGGCGGCAGCCAGAAATCGACGATCTCGGGGAACTGTTGTTGTAGTAGCGGCACGAACACTTCGTTGAGCGCTTCGCCGAGGATGCTGGGCTCATCGGGCGGGCGGCCGGTGAAGGTGGAGAGGTAGACCGGGTCGCGGCGCATGGTGATGGCCGAAACTTTGAAGACCGGGAAGCGTTCGACGGTGTTGTAATAGCCGGTGTGATCGCCGTAGGGACCTTCGTCGCCGGACTGATCGGCTAGGACGTGGCCTTCGATAACGATCTCTGCTTCGGCGGGCACCTTGAGGGGCACCGAGACGCACTCGGCGAGTACGAGTTTTTTGCCGCGCAAGAGCCCGGCGAACTGATACTCCGACAAGGTTTCGGGCACCGGAGTGACGGCGGCAATGACGGTGCCGGGATCGGCGCCGATGACGGCCGCGACGGGCATGGGCTCGCCGGGGTGTTCGCGTTGCCAGCGTGCGAAATGTTGTGCGCCGCCGCGGTGGGCGAGCCACCGCATCAATGTGGTGTCGCGCCCGGTGACCTGCATCCGGTAGATGCCGAGATTGAATTTTTCGTCCGCGCCTTGGGTGACGACCAGCGGCCAGGTGATGAGTGGCGCTGGCTCTCCCGGCCAACACATCTGAATGGGGAGTTTGCCGAGGTCGATGTCATCGCCGGTCCACACCACATCTTGGCACGGCGCATGGGTGGCGGTGGCGGGCTTCATCGCCATGACGGTCTTGACCATTGGCAACATCGCGACGGCCTCGCGCCAGCCGCCCGGCGGTTCGGGTTGGCGCAAGAAGGCCAGCGTTTCGCCCACGGCGCGCAGCTCTTCGGGTTTGCGTCCGATGCCGGCGGCGACGCGGTCGACTGTGCCGAACAGATTGGTCAGGACCGGCATAGCGGCGGGGACGCCGTCGGCATCCACTGCGTTTTCGAACAAGACAGCGGGGCCGCCTTCGGCCAACAGGCGGGTTTGGATCTCGGTCATCTCGAGATGCGTCGAGACCGGTTCGCGCACGCGCACCAGCTCACCCCTGGATTCGAGGTGTTGGATGAAGTCGCGGAGTGAGGCGAAGGACATGCGCGGCCGTGATCC
>JAPKDI010000408.1 GCA_026421105.1 Alphaproteobacteria bacterium
GGCACCACCTGCTTGGATTCCGTGAGCCGACGGGCGATGACCTTGCGCATTTGGTTGTTCGGAGTTTCGGTGTAGCTCGCGGAACCTGGTTGTGGCGTTACCGCGGTGCGCTGCGGCATCGCGGTAACGGTCGCGCCTGTCTGCACGGGCGTGCCGCCGGATAGCGCTGACTCGATGTCTGCTTTGACAATGCGACCGTTCGGGCCTGAACCGGAGAGTGCGGCCAGGTTGAGACCGGCTTGCGCGGCCATACGCCGCGCGAGCGGGCTGGCCGCGATACGG
The DNA here is from genome assembly GCA_026421105.1 of Alphaproteobacteria bacterium. The sequence goes on from JAPKDI010000408.1 coordinate 283, forward strand.
TCGCTGCCAGTAACGGCTGCCAAATCAGGTGCAGGTGCTGCGACAACCGGTGCGGCTTGAGGTGCGGGCGCTGGTAACGCTTTGGGTTGTTCGGTTGCGGGCGGTGAGGCTGTATCCGCAGCGGCGCCTGTATCCTCGCCGTCTTCGAGAAGGATCGCGATGACCGTGTTGACCTTGATCCCTTCGGTACCCTCGGCGACAAGAAGCTTTCCGACGGTGCCCTCGTCGATGGCCTCCACTTCCATGGTGGCCTTATCGGTTTCTATTTCAGCGATGACGTCACCTGAAGATACCGTCTCACCTTCTTTGACGAGCCACTTGGCTAGGGTGCCCTCCTCCATCGTGGGAGACAGCGCCGGCATGGTGATCGAAATAGGCATTCTGGTTTCCTTAGTCGCGGTAGCAGACTGCTTTCACAGCCTGAACGATTTTGTTTGGATTGGGGAGTGCAAGAGCTTCGAGGTTAGCCGCATAGGGCATTGGGACATCTTCACCCGTTACGCGCATCATTGGTGCATCGAGATCATCGAAGGATTGCTCCATTAGGACCGCGGCGATTTCAGAACAAATCCCGCAAACTGGCCAACCCTCTTCGACCGCGACGATCCGGTTGGTCTTGCGCACTGATTCTACTATCGTCGCCGTATCCAACGGGCGCAGGGTGCGCAGATCGATGACTTCGGCGTCGATACCTTCACCAGCGAGTTGGTCCGCGGCTTGAAGTGCGTCGCGCACCGAAATTGAATACGCGACAATGGTCACGTCGGTGCCGCGCCTCACGATGCGGGCTTTGCCGATAGGCAGGACGTAATCGTCAAGCTGTGGCACCTCTTGGATGACGCCATAGAGGATTTCGTTCTCGAGAAAGATCACCGGGTTGGGGTCGCGGATGGCGGCCTTAAGTAGCCCTTTTGCATCCGCGGCCGAATAGGGCGCGACGACCTTTAGGCCGGGAACGCTCGCATACCAAGACGCGAAATTTTGCGAGTGTTGAGCCGCCACGCGCGCCGCAGCACCATTGGGGCCGCGGAACACGATAGGAACCGGCATCGCCCCGCCGGACATGTACAGGGTTTTAGCCGCCGAGTTGATCACGTGATCCATAGCTTGGAGGGCGAAGTTGAACGTCATGAACTCAACGATCGGCCGGAGACCACGGTAGGCCGCGCCAACACCCACACCGGCGAAGCCATGCTCGGTGATCGGCGTATCGACAACGCGGGTTTCACCAAATTCTTCAAGAAGGCCTTGGCTGACTTTGTAGGCGCCTTGGTACTGGGCAACCTCCTCACCCATCAGGAAGACGCTCTCGTCGCG
>JAPKDI010000043.1 GCA_026421105.1 Alphaproteobacteria bacterium
CGCCGCCCACTACGTCTGCCAGGATTGCGGCGCGAGCTACCGTAAATGGTCCGGTCGATGCGAGTCGTGCGGCGGGTGGAACACCATTACCCAAGAGACCGCCGTTGAAAGCGCGCCCCGAGGCGTTGGTCGCACCAAGGGTACGCCGCTGGAGTTCGTCGAATTGCGCGGCCACGACACCGTGCGAACGCGCATACCGACCGGGATCGCCGAACTAGATCGGGTTGCTGGCGGTGGCCTTGTGTCAGGCTCGGCGATCCTAGTGGGTGGCGATCCTGGCATCGGGAAGTCGACCCTCTTGCTCCAGGTTGTCTGCGCCCTTGCTGGAGACGGCTCGGTTTACATTTCTGGCGAGGAATCCGCAGAACAGGTGCGGATGCGTGCCAACCGGCTGGGGCTAACCGGCGACGCCGTCCGGCTTGGGACCGCCACCAACGTGCGCGATGTGTTGACGGTCTTCGAAGAACCGCAGCCCCCGACCGCGATCGTCATCGACTCTATTCAAACGATGTATGTCGATACCATCGACAGCGCCCCTGGTACCGTTTCACAAGTGCGTGCCAGTGCTCAGGAACTGATCAAAGCGGCAAAACGGCGCGGCGTGGTCTTGTTCTTGGTCGGCCACGTTACCAAGGACGGCCAAATCGCCGGCCCTCGGGTACTCGAACACATGGTGGATACTGTCCTCTACTTTGAGGGCGAGCGGAGCCACCATTTCCGCATTCTTCGCGCCGTCAAGAATCGCTTCGGCCCGACCGACGAGATCGGCGTCTTTGAGATGGGCGACCGCGGTCTAGGCGAAGTCGCCAACCCATCGAGCTTGTTTCTGTCCAGCCGCGACGACAATATAAGCGGCGCAGCCGTATTTGCTGGGGTCGAGGGCACCCGGCCCGTTCTGGTCGAAATCGAAGCCCTCGTTGCACCATCAGCGCTCGGGACCCCTCGCCGCGCCGTGGTGGGATGGGACTCCGCGCGCCTCGCAATGGTTTTGGCGGTTCTTGAGGCGCGTTGCGGCCTCAGTCTGGTGGGACGGGATGTATACCTCAATGTCGCCGGCGGTTTGCGCGTCAACGAACCGGCAGCAGACCTCGCCGTTGCAGCCGCGCTGGTGTCCAGCGTCTCGCAAGTGCCATTGCCGGCAGGATCAGTTGTTTTTGGCGAGATCGGACTTTCAGGCGAGGTACGCGCCGTCAATCAAGCCAATGCCCGTCTGAAGGAAGCAGAAAAACTTGGTTTTGATCGTGCGATTGTTCCCGATGGAACCGGCCATGGCGGCAAGATCAAATTGACGGAAGTGAAACGTTTAGCCGAAGTTGTCGAAATGTTTGAGATTGAGAGCGGCGCCGCCGCCGGAGCGGCTTGAGCGTGGCATTCCTTGAAAGCCTGCCATTCAATGTGGTCGACGTGGTCGTCGTCGCCCTCATTCTCGTCTCCGGGTTTCTAGCGTTTTTTCGCGGCTTTATCACCGAAGCGCTAGCAGTTGCCGGCTGGGTTGGCGCAGCGATAGTCACCATTGTCACCTTTGTACCGGCTCAGACCTTGGCAACTAAATACTTCGCGGACATCCTTTCACTGCAATTGCTCATCGATGTAGGTACGGGGATCGTCCTATTCGTAGTCTCTCTCATCGTCTTCTCGATGATCCTCAGAGCCATCGCACGATTGGTCCGTGGTAAGGGAGCCAATCCGTTGGACCGCGCGCTTGGGTTAGTCTTCGGACTCCTTCGAGGTTTTGTTTTACTTGCTGTTGTATGGCTGCTCATCACGGCGATCGTTCCGGAGGACCGCTTGCCCGATGATATTCGCGAAGCAAGCACGTTACCGATGATCCGTGCGAGTGGGGCGTTCCTCTTGCAGCTCGCTCCGTCGTCGCTGCGCAAACTAGAAGACGGCCCGCTTAAAAAAACACGCGTGTTCGATTTGAACGGAGTCAACCCGCATGACTTCTCCGCCGCGACCTCTTATAAGAGCGCAGCGGTTCGTTCACCGTGCCCCTGCGGGCACCAGAGCTAGGCAACATGACCGGTAAGCCCGACGCGCGCTTCTCTAGTCCGATTTCCAATCCGTTTGATTCCGACCATTTTCACGAAGAATGCGGTGTATTCGGCATATTCGGACACGAAGATGCCGCCGCACATACGGCTCTCGGTCTCCATGCCCTCCAGCATCGCGGGCAAGAGGCGGCCGGTATTGTTTCGTTTGACTCTCCGCAGTTCCACGCCGAACGTTCGCTCGGCCATGTCGGTGACCATTTCAGTTCCCAAGAGATTATCGCCCGACTCTCTGGCCAATCGGCAATCGGTCACAACCGCTACTCGACGACCGGTGAGACGGCATTGCGCAACGTCCAACCATTGTTCGCGGAGTTCGCCTTCGGCGGCTTGGCGATTGCCCACAATGGCAATCTGACTAACAGTCACACGCTGCGTCGGCGGCTGGTGCAACAGGGCTGCATCTTCCAGTCGACGATGGACACAGAGGTGATTATCCACCTCATGGCGACCAGCCGATATCACCAAGTTGTAGACCGCGTAGTCGACGCACTACGGCAAGTGGAGGGTGCTTACTCGGCGGTCGCCTTGTGCGACGGCATGCTGATTGGCGTGCGCGACCCTCTGGGTGTTCGGCCCCTCATCATTGGCGAAATCGACGGTGCTACGATCCTGACGTCCGAGTCCTGCGCACTGGACATTATCGGTGCCACATTCGTGCGCGACGTCGAACCTGGCGAACTGGTCGTGGTGGATAAAACAGGCATCAACAGTATCCGACCCTTCCCGGCTGGCCGCAGCCGATTCTGCGTGTTCGAGTACGTCTACTTCGCGCGCCCCGACAGTGTGGTTGAAGGCCGCAGCGTTTACGCAGCGCGCAAGCGTATCGGCGTTGAACTCGCGATTGAATCCCCAGTCGATGCCGATGTCGTCATTCCTGTCCCCGATTCGGGCGTCCCCGCCGCCATGGGGTACGCCCATCAGGCTGGCATTCCCTTTGAACTTGGCATCATTCGCAACCATTACGTTGGGCGCACCTTCATCGAACCCGGCGAACAGATTCGCCATCTCGGGGTAAAGCTTAAACACAACGCAAACCGTGCGCTGGTAGCCGGCAAGCGCGTCATTTTGGTCGACGACTCGATCGTCCGAGGCACCACATCGGTGAAGATTGTCGAGATGGTGCGCCAAGCTGGCGCTGCGGAAGTACACATGCGCATTGCGTCCCCCCCAACGATCCATTCTTGCTTCTACGGGGTTGACACCCCGCAGCGCAGCAAGCTGCTGGCCGCCAATCACGATATTGATGGAATGCGGGATTTCATTGGGGTCGACACGTTAGCGTACGTATCCGCCGACGGCCTCTACCGCGCGATGGGTGAACCGCGCCGCGACCCAGACGCCCCGGCCTTTTGCGACGCATGTTTTACTGGCGACTATCCCATCACGTTGGTCGATCAGTTGGGCGGCGACAACGTCGAGCAGTTGTCTCTTTTGGCCGAGCGCAGCCGTTAGTTTCCGTTGGCGGGCCGTCTCGAAAATAGACTTGCGCTCATTACTGGTGCGTCACGCGGCATAGGCGCGGCTGTTGCGAAACGGTTCGCCGCCGAAGGCGCTCATGTTGTCCTTGTGGCCCGCACGCAAGGCGGTCTCGAAGAAGTGGATGATGCGATCCGCACAGCTGGCGGCAACGCGACGCTCGTCCCACTAGACCTTCAAGATTTCGAGGGTATTGATCGCCTCGCCGCAGTACTGGCTGAGCGGCACGGCAAGTTGGATATTTTGGTTGGAAATGCCGCGATCCTCGGTGCGCTCAGTCCAATGAGCCACTACGAGCCCAAAACATGGCAGCAGGTTATCGACATCAATCTCAACGCAAATTGGCGCCTCATTCGCGATTTTGATGCGTTGCTTCGCGCCTCTGACGCAGGCCGCGCCATGTTCGTCACGTCAGGCGTGGCCCGAGACATTCGCGCATATTGGGGACCATACGCAGTGAGCAAGGCCGGACTTGAGAACATGGTTTTGGGCTGGGCTGCGGAACTGAACAGCACCAGGGTATGCGCCAATCTGATTGACCCAGGCCGTGTCCGTACCGGGATGCGACGCCAAGCCTATCCCGGCGAAGATGCCAACAAACATCCCTACCCCGACGCCATTACAGATGCGTTTGTATCGCTCGCTGAAGCTACCTGCGCCCAGAGCGGCGAACTAGTTACGGTTGCGCCCTAGGACCGCTTTTTCGCGTAAGGATTCTCACCCTTCCGCATGACCAAACGCACCGGGACGCCTTCGAGGTCGAAGTGCTCTCTAAAGTCGTGCGTTAGGTACCGTTCGTAGCTCGACGGCAGATCTTCTGGGCGGCTGCAAAAAATCACGATTGTGGGCGGCCGCGCCTTTGCCTGGGTCGCATACCGCAACTTGATCCGTCTTCCTGCGACCGCCGGCGGTGGATGTCTTTCCGTCGCGTCACTGAGCCAACGGTTCAGGGCTCCGGTCGGCACACGGCGGTTCCATCGGGTATGAACATCTCTAACGGCGGGAAGCAGTTTTCGGATACCATCCCCAGTCAGCGCCGAAATATTCACGACAGGTAGGCCACGAACCTGGGGCAAGGAGCGCTCCAGTCGGTCCGAGACCCGACGCCGCGCTGCCTCGCGATCATCCGGCAGATCCCACTTGTTCATCGCGATCAGAAGGCCACGCCCCTCTTCCACCGTGCGCCGCGCAATGGTTAGGTCCTGTTTATCCAGACCTTCATTCGCATCCAAGACCAGCAAAACAACTTCCGAATAATCAACGGACCGTTTGGCATCGGCCACGGCAAGTCGCTCAAGGCCGTCGCCAATGCGGGCGCGGCGGCGTTGGCCTGCGGTATCCGTGAGGACGATCCTTTGGCCGTCGACCATCCATTCGACGTCTATCGAGTCGCGCGTGATCCCGGCTTCGGGGCCCGTGAGCACACGCTCTTCTCCGATGAGCCGATTGAGCAACGTAGATTTTCCGACATTGGGTCGCCCCACGATCGTTAGGTGAATATCAGGGTTTTCTTCTTCGACATGATCGGTTTCATCCGCCGGATCATCATCAGCTTCAGAGTCGTTCGGTGCGATCTGGAATGTTGACAAGGCGTCACCCAGTGCTCCGAGCCCCTGGCCATGCTCGGCAGACAGCGCCAACGGATCACCAAGGCCCAGCGAGTAGGCCTCAGTCAGTCCGAGGTGGGCCGCGTTGCCTTCACATTTGTTTGCGACCAGAACCACAGGTTTACCGCTCGCGCGAACAATCTGGGCGAAGTGCTCATCCATCGGCGTCACACCAACGCGTGCGTCAATCAAAAATAGAACAGCGGTGGCGCGTTGAATAGCCTGCAATGTCTGGTCCCGCATTCGACCTTCCAAGACGTTTTCCCCAACGTCGTCTAAGCCCGCGGTGTCCATTATCTCGAACGATAGTCCGCCAATTCCAGCGGGAGCCCGCCGCCAATCGCGCGTCACACCGGGAGTGTTATGCACGATGGCGAGGCGCCGGCCTGCAAGCCGGTTGAACAGCGTCGATTTACCGACGTTCGGTCGGCCAACAATCGCAACAGTGAATGACACGGGCTTACCGGTAGGCAACGAGCGCGCCATCATCAGTCAGAAAAAATAACGATTCCGAAGCGAGCACCGGCGGCAGGAACACTGCGTCCGACAGCCTGATATTTCCGAGCATCTTGCCGGTATATGGTGAAACCGCGACCGCATCGCCAGTTGAAGAAACGATAATCAATCGATCGCTCGCAAGGACCGGTCCGCCCCATGTAATAGGCCCTTCTAGCGTGTCCGGGCGGCGGTACCGCGGCAGCCCTGTGACCCATCGAATGCGGCCATCCTCGCGCGACAGGGCAATCAACTCACTCCCTGAGGTTACCAAATAGAGGAAGTCGCCAGCAATCCACGGGCTTCCTGAGCCGCTGATGTCCTGGGTCCACAATCGCGCGCCATCGATAAGATTATTGGCGATCATGCGACCCGAATGACCGACGGCATAGACAGTTCCGCGGTCGACAACCGGATGGCCGTTGATATCGGTTATTTCGCCTAAGGCTGTCGTCGGTCCGCCGCGGGACAAATTATCGGTCCACAACACTTCGCCGTTATTCGCGCGGAGCGCCACAAGTTCACCCGAGGAATACGGCACGACCACAATGCCATCCGCCGCCGCTGGGCTTCCTGCACCGACGAGACCAGCCGTCTCTGCAATCCCAACGTGGTTCCAAACCGTGGCACCATCCTCCGCCCGAAGACCAAAGGTTTGGTTGTCGTTGGTCACAACAAATATCAGGCCACCAGCAACCGTAGGCGGACTAGCCAGCGGAATTTTCAGCGGCGTTCGCCAAATCTCGGCGCCGTTTGACGCCGCTAGAGTAATTACATCGCCGTACCCCGAGGTAACGAAAAGGGTGTCCCCCGCGATCGCCAACCCGCCGCCAAGGGTACCACGGCGTTCACCCTTTGGCACAATATCAAACCGCCAAAGCCGTCGACCGGACAGCATGTCATGCGCGACAACCAGTCCGTTTGCATCCATCGCGAAGATCCTGCCGCCACCAACGACTGGCGCCGCTGTAAGCCGTCGCTCCCGTGAGGAACCGGCGCCGATATTTGTCCGCCATCGCCGCGAAGGGACGGCTCCAATGGTGAGGTGATGCATGGCTTTCGTCGCACTTCCACCTGATTGTGTCCAATCAACGTTGGCAAAAGGTCGGGGCAAGCGGACCTGAACATCCTGAATGCTTGGATCAGGTTCAAGCGTCCGCTCGAGCGAAAGAACCGAAATTCGTTCCCCCTCCAGCGGCGGCGGTACATAGGCAGAAATGATGTTGCAGGCGGATAGGAAGCCGCCCAGCGCGGCGACGGGCCCGAGGCCGCGTAACAAACTCAGCGGCGGGATTCGGCGCGACGTTCTGGTTACGTTGAGGCGCATATACTCAGCCTTCCCCGCCTATCACCCCCAGGAGCTCGGCCGCGCGCGACCGGATCCCGTTCGGTGCATCTGCGTCATCCACCAACGCCTCCAATAATGACCGCGCCTGGGCAACGTCACCGGATCTGTGCATCACAAGAGCCTGCATTTCGCGGGCTGAAAACCGCCAGGCGTTACCGTCGAGAAGCAAAGGGCCAAGACGCTGGAGCATCTCCGCGTTATCGGCCGCGTCAAATCGGTGCAGCGCCGCCAGTAGGGCACCGAGGTCCCGAAGAATACGATCCACCGCGCCATCCGTCGCAAGACGATCATAAACTACAACGGCTTCATCGGTGTTCCCTGCCTTGACCAGTGCCGCGGCAGCCTGCAGGCGAGCCAAAGCTCGATATCCAGAGCCAGAATTCTCGGCAAGCCGATTGAAGGCCGTTGCTGCCTGTTCTGTCGCACCTTCGCGCGCCAATTCAAGTGCACTGGCAAAACTCTCGCCCTCAGCCTGGCGACGCCCTTCAGTAACATTTTGCCAGGCGATAACAATGGCCGCGAAGACCACCACCAGCACAACAGCCCCGATGAAATATTTGCCGAAGCGTGACCAGAGTTTGGCGTAGCGCTCTTGCCTTAGGTCTTCATCAACTTCTCGAAAAATATCGGACACGGAGGTCTCCTAGCGGCCCGGGCCGCCGAAAAGGGGAATTAAAAGTAGCCCGCCCCCTTCATCTTAGCAAACAGGGGCCAGGCAGAAAAAACGTTTAACTCAAAAGACTTAGATGCATTGCTTTATAAAAACATCTAGTGATCGGCGCGTTGCAAAATGGTTTCGCCCAAGCCGGTGTCATAACCGAGGCCGGCAGGGGTAACAGCCATATGGTTTGGATAGCCATCAGCAGCAAGTCCCTTTCGTTCCAGAGCAACCCAAACGGCGGGATTGTGAAGCCCCGTTGCATCGCGCGCCATAACGACTGCGTCTCCGATATGGAAGTGATTACCGTGCGGGTCCGGTAGCCACCGCAACACAGCATTGCCGGTCTTAGGGTCGCTCAGTGCGACATCTGGCAGCGCCGCTATGGTTTGCAGTAGCGTAAGGGTCTTGAGTTGCAGTTTGTTGAGTTTAAGAGGATTCCGCTTTGACGGCATCAGCTACTCCCACTCAAATCGACGTCAGCGCTATCCACTCGCTTAAATTGAAAGCGCAGCCGCGACCATTAATAACCAAAAGCCCATCAAATTCTCTCCTCTTTTATATTTTGTGTGAAAGTTTTGTGTAAATACCTAATATAATTAAATCAATAACTTAACTATTTAAACCTATTCCAGTTCAATCGTTTCACCGCTAATTTCCCAATGAAATCAATGGTTTATTTTTTGTTAGAAGTGTTTTAGAAGTTGGAGTGAGTTGAAAAACATACCTTCAATTTCCCAATGCCTATGTTTTCAAGGG
>JAPKDI010000409.1 GCA_026421105.1 Alphaproteobacteria bacterium
CTTCGATGCCCGCGAAGACATACTCTTCTTGCGCCGCCGTGTTGTGCAGGTAGTACGCGCGATCCCAGCGCTCGATCTCGGTCCAATCAATATTGGGTTTGGTGTAGGGCAATGCGGCCTCGCTCATCGTGGTCTCCTCAAGTTGTCGGCGGCGTGTAGGCGTGGGGCGCGCAACACAATTCAAGTTTCAGCCCGTCCGGGTCGGAAAAGAAGACCGCATAATAGCCCTTGGTGTAGGCATAGTCCGCTGGGGCATCTAGAATTTTGACGTCGTGCGCCTTCAAGAGGGCGTGCAGTGCGTCGACCTCGGCGCGGGTGTCGGCCTCAAACGAATAATGGTGCAGACCCGGCGCGGTGCGGTCATGCGTTTGATCTTTTTGCGCGGGATAGAGCACTACAATGCCAGTGCTGGGCTTTTTCCACTTGGCCTGCCCCGCGACGGCCGGCCACCTGATGTAGCCCAAGAAACCCAACACGAGGTCGTAGAATGCGGCCGAGCGATCAAGATCGCTGACAGTGAATGCAATGTGACTAAGGGCGCCAAGCGCCATGACCGCCTCCGGTTGCGTCCGTGCCGAGGGACTATCATCATCCGCTTGGGACAGCGAGGGAAGTGATGAGCACTGCAAATCCGAAAATCGAGGGCACCTGCGATGGACGCTTCGCCGGCGTCAAAGAAGCATTCATGAAAAATTTTGCTGAGCATGACGAGCTCGGCGCCAGTGTTGCTGTCTATTTTGAGGGCGAGCCTGTGGTGGATATGTGGGGTGGGTTTCGCGATGCCGGCCGCACCAAGCGGTGGAGCAAAGACACCCTGTGCGCGAGTTTTTCGGTCTCTAAAGCCTTCGTTTCGGTGATGGGGCACATGTTGATCGACCGCGGGCTTTTGGATATCGAAAAGCCGGTGGCGCATTACTGGCCCGAGTTTGCGCAAAACGGCAAAGACGACGTGACGGTGCGCGACATTTTTCAGCACCGGGCAGCGCTGGCCTATGTCGATGCCGACCTGAAGCCAGGTGATCTCTATGACTGGGGGACGATGACGACGGCGCTGGCCGAGAGCACTCGCCATCCGCCGTTCGGCGACCAGCCGACCTACCTCAATTTGACCTACGGCTACCTCTTGGGCGAGGTGATCAGGCGCATCGATGGGCGCACCATTGGCCCGTTTCTACGCGAAGAAGTTGCGAGACCGCTGGGCATTCATTTCGCGTTTGGCTTACGTGACGACCAAATTGCACGGTGTGCCGAGATTGTGCCTGAGGCGCCACCGGCGGGAGCCGACATGCCGATGCCTGCCGATATGGACGCACTGATGAAGAGTATGCGCGGACTGGCGGAGGGCGATGATCGCTTCAACATCCCTGCCTGGCGCAAATCCGAAGTCGGCGCGGGCAGCGGACACGGCACGGCGCGCGGCATTGCCAAGTTCTTTGCCTGCCTCGGCGCGGGTGGCCGATTGGATGGGGCGCGCCTCTTGAAACAAGAAACGCGCGACCGGGCCATCACCTATAGCGGGGACAGCATCGATGCCATTTTCGGGCAGCACAATAAGTATGCGGTGGGGTTCTTGCTCAATGATCAGCCCG
>JAPKDI010000410.1 GCA_026421105.1 Alphaproteobacteria bacterium
ACATGCAGGGTCGGATCATGTCTTCACGGCCTTCGATGATCTTGTTGGCCCATTCGGGTTCCGCCACCCATGTACGAGCCATTGCGACGATGTCGGCGCACCCTCTTGAGATCATCTCCTCGGCATCTGCGGCGGAGCGAATACGCCCTGCAACAATAACGGGCACATCAAACGCGGCTTTGAACTGTTTGGCTTCATCTGCCAGTTGGTTACGGCTCATGTTCATGGGCGGGATAGTTTCGTGGCCGGCCCACCGCGAGCCTGAAATGACACTGACCCAATCGACGAGCCCGCCGTCGGCCAATACCTTCATCGCAGCCACGGACTCTTCGAGCTTGTAGTCGACGGGTGCGTAAGGAATATGATGGGAAGTCGATGTCCGCACGCCGACCGCCATATCGGGACCGGCCGCCTCTCGCACCTCTTCGCAGATTTCGCGGACGATGCGCACGCGGTTCTCGAATGACCCGCCGTATGCATCTTTTCGGTGGTTCATTGCGGGAGACAGAAATGAGCCCAAAAGGTAGCTCGTTGCAGTTTGCACCTCTACTGCATCGAGGCCAGCCTCGCGGCATCGCATCGTCGCCGCACCGTAAGCGGCAATCAGCTCGCGGATCTCCGATACGGTGATGGCGCGAGGTGTTTCGCGGGTAATACTAGGAATGGGCGAAGACGATACGGCGGCCTGCCCTTCGATAAAAGTCACGTTGTGGCCGCCATGCCAAAGCGTAATTGATATCTTCCCACCGGCGTCGTGCACGGCATCGCTTAGTTTTCGCAGGCTGGGGACAACGTCATCGGTATAGAGACGAACGTTGAGCGATCGGTTGCTGGTCGATTCATGGATTGGTGCCGACTCGGTACCCAGCATGGCCGCGCCGCCAAGCGCCCGGGTGACGACATAGTTGTGCAGTCGTTCGCTGACGCCCCCTGTACGGTCGTTGAGACCCATGCCGTGCGCACTCATCGTGGCGCGGTGTTTTAGGGTCATCGGGCCGACTTGAATTGGCGACAGTAGATTGGGATAGCGGGTCTTGGGATCGCTACTCATGCCTGTATCCTACCTAATCCCATGCATAATAGCAGAGAAGACTGTTTCGCCAGAGAGGCACTATTCATTGCCAGAAAAAAGGTAGTCTGCGGCAATGATGCGTGAGCCAACTCAGTGACCGATAACCTTCGCGGCGCCCTATGGATGTTCGGGATGGTGCTTTCACTGTCGTTGCTAGCGATCGCCGCGCGTGAGTTAGCACCGCGCCACAACCCGATGGAACTGCAGGTTGTGCGTCACGGCATGAGCCTGTTGATCCTCGCCCCCTTCGTGATCCGGGCGGGTCTTCGCTCGTTTCAGACCACCAATCTCAAGCTTCAACTACTCCGCAACGTTTCCCATTTCGCGGCAACCATTGGCTGGTACACAGCAGTCACATTGCTTCCACTGGCGGAAGTATTCGCAATCGAATTCACCACCCCAGTTTGGGTCGCCGTATTGGCAGTGATATTTCTCGGCGAGAAAATGAACGTTGGCCGCGTGGTCGCCCTGGTACTGGGCATCGCGGGGATTTTGGTCATCTTGCGACCGGGCTTCA